>JAODNG010000271.1 GCA_025465385.1 Pseudonocardiales bacterium | reverse complement strand
GTCCGCGGCGTCGTAGGAGGCCGGGCGCCCGCCTCGCGAGCCGCGTCGGCGCCGTTGGGCCTGCTGATCGCGGGGTTCGGGGATCACTGCCTGGGATGCCGCGGCGGTGCAACAATGCCCGGCTGCCGCGCGAGGAGTAGGCCTTATCCCCGCGCAGCGCGGCGGGTGAGTCCCCGGCTTGCCCCGGTGTCACGGCGATGACCAGGGGTCTGCCGTGGCCGTCGATGACGAGGTGAACCTTGCAGGACAGCCCGCCGCTGGAGCGACCGATCGCATGATCAGCCGGCTCCTCGTCGCGCAGCCGCCTGCGCCGGTGTCTGCGGCTGCTCGGCGGGTGTCTCTTGTGATTCGACGACCCTGTGTAGGAGCCAGGGGTCAGTGCGTTTCCACTTCGCGGTGGCGCCGTGGTGATGCACCCGCACGACCGAAGTCCACGCTGATCCGCCAGTCCAGCCCACCACGAGCATCAGCGTCGGCGACAAGCACCGCAAAAGCGTCGTCCCCACATGCCGTCCAATGAGAAGCGGCGGTGTCGCTTTACACCGTCTACCAGAGCCCGAACTCGCCCGGAAGGACCCGCCACGCGATCCCAGCCCGGTACCGGTAGACGATGCCCTCGATCACCTGCCGATGATCACGAAACGGGCGACCGATCGGCCCCTTTACTGCCGGCAACAGCGGCTCGATCCGCTCCCCCAACTCGTCGGACAGCACTCGGCGGCTCACCCGACAGCCTGCCCCGGCCCAGCTCACACACTTCAGAGACAGGCCCTTATGGCGCAGTTGCCGGGAAGACATCCGGGTGGACCGCTGCACCGTCGAGCGGCTGATACACCAGCTGGGCCTGCCCTGCGCCGTCCGCAGCAAGATTAAGCTGACCACAGTCAGCGATCCGGCCGACCTCCCACCTAAACGGTGCCCCTAATCGGCCGTGATCCCCGGCTCCAAATGGGTTACCATCACGATCCACCGCCAACATCACTGCAATCGACCAGGTAGCACGTGCAGAACCAGACACGAGTGACCCGGGTACACACACGGTACAAACGGCGGTGACCACCACCGGCTGCCGACGGCAGAGAACGAGCATGGTTCGCACTGGTTAGACACAGCATCGGGCGGATGATTTCCGGGCGCTATCAGTCTGGGCGCAGTTCACCAGCTACCGCTACGTCGCCGAGACCGGATCGACAGAAGGCAAGACCGAGGCAGACCGTAGTTGATCTGCCGGTCGGCTGACGCTGTGGCGCGGTCGGCCAAATATGCCAACAGCCGCGCGACCCGGCGTGCGACACCACCCCAGTACCGTCCGAGGTGGCCACGATTTTCGGACGCGTCCTTGTAGCTTGCACCTCGAAATTGCCTCCCCACCCGGTAACTTGAGTGGTCAGCAAGCTCGGCTTCCGCTGGCCGCGAGGCGCTTTCTTCTATCCAAGCGCCGACACGCCGACCAGTTCACGAAGAGCCGGGGCTAGTCCTTTGTGCATCGTCACGTTCTCTCGACTTTCGCTCACTTCCGGGCCTATTCTCGACGGGGTGCATAGGCAACGACCCGGACCGCTGTGGTGGACCTGGTACGCGTTCGGGGGCAAGCTCCCTGACCGGCACCGGGAGTGGGTCCTGAACGATGTGACCTGCCGGACCTGGTGGTTGCGGCATGTCGCCCGCAGCCTCGTGCAGCTGGCTCCGGTGGCGGCCCTGCTCTTGGTGGTCCTGGGTCCTGGGTGGATCACCTACCTCGGTCTGGCTGCTGGCACCATTCTCGCGCTGATCTACTCGGTGGCCTACATCGAGGAGACCGGCGAGCACCGGCTCGGCAAGTACGGCTACCCGGTGGGCACCGGTCGTGAGATGCGCGCGCGCCGCGGCCGTCGAGTCGCCGACCAGGAGCATTACAACGCCACCTACCGGTCGGGCGCCTGACGGCGCCCAGCCGAAGCCACGCATCGTCGGCTTAATCAACGGACGACCCTGTCGGAGCTGCTGCTGGCTACCGCTCATGGCTAGGTTGCACGCAGGGTTGCAGTTACGCGCGTTCGGGCCCGTTCGACGCACTCCACGGAGACGTCAGGCCCTGGTGTGGGGTTTGGCGCAATCCCCTAGTCGATCCCTGGACTTCTCCTGTTCGAACTGAAGGATCATGACGTGCCTTGTAAATCCGGGGGTTCGAGAAGGACCCTGCTACCGGGCCGCCGTTGTTCGGACGTGCCGACACACCCGGAGGCCGTCGGCTACTCAAAGAAGTCGAGCCCCTGCTGAACGAGTAGCTTGGATCAAGGGCCTTCGAGCACCTCGAGCAGGTCGTCACGCCCGAACATGCGCGCTGTGTCCACTGCGGTGGGGTGCCCGGCCCTCGGATTGGCGCCGGCCGCGACCAGGACTCGGACCACGTCGTCCTCGCCCTTAAACACGGCGCCGGCCAGCGGGGCCTGGCCTTGGTCGTTGAGGCGGTTGACATCGGCGCCCCGCTCGACCAGCGCGGTTACCGCGGCCGAGTGTCCATGGTAGGCGGCGAGCATAACCAGGGTGTCGCCTTTGTCATTGGCCAGATTCACCGGGACACCCGCGTCAACGTAGGCGGCCAGGGTCGCGGCGTCGCCTTCGCGGGCCATCGCGAATAGGCGTGTGGCTAGTTCGCCGACGCCGTCCTCGGGTGCGTTCGACTGATCGCTCATCGCCAGCGAGTCTAGGACATGTTTCGGTGTCGCGAAGGGCGGCGATTTTCCCATCACCATTAGGTCCGTGTTGATGGGCAACTCCAGCGACTTCGGCAACAGGGCCTCCGCCGCAGGGGCGTCGCTGTTATTGACGCTCTGGCCGATCCTGTGCCTCTGGCTTGGTGGACGGCTCCTTCGATCCGCTGAGTCGACGGGCGATCTCGATGCTCAACGAGCCGCAGGCAGCGTCCTCACCGTCGTCGGCTTGGTGGGATCGGCGGCGATCGGCCGCCGCCCCACCGAATTCTGGGCAGTCTCCACAGTAGGGATCTCCGCGCTCCGCCGGAGCATTCGTTGAAGGTAGGCCGTCTCGGAATCGATCCCTAGCGGTACGGGGTGTCAGGCGAGGTGGCCCAGCCGCTCGGGTCGGC
>JAODNG010000266.1 GCA_025465385.1 Pseudonocardiales bacterium | reverse complement strand
CGGCACCCGGGATTCGGGCAGAAGCGCTTGTGCTCAGGCACTTGGGGGTCCTCGAGCACCGGCGCGAGCTGATCAGCCGCCGGCATCTCGGGCAGGCTGACCAACCTCTCCCGACGGGCGCCGCCGGCGACGAGCTCGGACACCGCAGGTCGGACAGCGGCCTGGGCCGGAGCGGGCTGAGCGGGCGGGTCCTGGAGCTTGACGGGTTGGGGCAAGGATTGCAGGGGCGCGACCGGCGGCTTTGCCGCGGTTCCACACCGCGTGCAGTAGCTGTCGTCCCCGATCAGGGCACCACATCCGGTCTTCGCGCAGTTGGTCATGCGGAGTCCTCGTTCGTCGCCGTTGCATTGACCGCGTCGAGGTACTCGGCCACAGCGGCCGCGGCGGCGACCAGGTCGCACGGAGCGCGCCAGAGCAACGTACGCGCCCGCTGGTATCGCTGTTCGAGCGCGAGATCCTCGATCCGGCCCAGACCAGCTGCCTTTGCCCGGTAGGCGCTCAGGCGCCCGCGCAGCTCCGCGCGCTGCTGCAGTGGCCAGCCGGCCTCGATCAACTCGACCTTGGCACGCTTGCGCGCTGCGATGACATCGCGCTCGAGGTCTGGCAGCTCACTCGCAAGCTGCCGCCAGTGTTCACACCGGTGAAGTTGCAAGGCGGTGGCGAGCCGGAGACCGAGCGGATCGGCCGAATGTGCCCCCTCATCTGTTGCCGCGGCTGTGAGGATTTTGGCGTTGACCAGGCGGCGCTGCACCGAGGTCTCCTCCTCGAGCCCGCGCAGTTCGGTGATCATGCCGCCCAGCTGGTCCAGGCGGCATGAAGCGTGCTGGCGGAGTTCTGCGAGCGCCTGCAGATCGGCATGTGCCTGTTCGCACTGCGCGAGGAGCTGGTCGGCCTCTTGCACAGCGACCGCGCCATCGACCCAGAACCACAGTGGATCGGTCAGGGAGATCCGGCGCATCTCATTGAGGCGGCCGGTCAGCTCGGCCATCCCTTTTGCGGTGGGGTCATGGCTGACCGTCAGTCCAAGGTTTTCGACGAGCGTCTGGGCCTGACGCAACAGGGTGTCGCAGGCGCCGATGCGCTGGGCCGTCACGGTCCATACCTCATCGGTGGCGGTGACCACCTCATGGATTCCGTCGTAGATCCGCTCGATCGCGGCCGCCAGCTCGTCGGCCTCGCTCATTAATTCCTCGGCCACACACTGGTCAGCCTTCGTCGGCCGGGGTCGCGCCATGACTGTGCGAACCTGCGCTGCCACGCTCCGGTAGCGCTCATACTGAGCCCACAATGTCGCGAACTCGTCCAGCACCGTCGCCCTGCACTCGCGGCTCTCGCCCTCCAAGGTGGTGCTGTCCAGCAGCCTGCGTCCGAGGTGATCTTCCAGGTTGATCAGCTTGTCGACGACTTCTTGCTGCTTTCTCGCGAGTCGCTCGGCGGCTTCCTCAAGGGCCTCGGCGAACGGTGTCATGGCATCAGTCCTGGTATTGCGGGGTCGGCGGCGGTGGTGGCGACCCCAATCGTGTCAGCCACCGGTCGTAGCTGGCCCGCCACCGACCGTCCGCGGCGCGCCGCTCCAGCACCGCATTGACGAACCGCACAAGGTCGGGACTGTCTTTGTTGATCGCCACGCCGTAGGACTCTTCGGTGAGCCGCGGGCCGACGATTACAGTCTGAGAGTCCTGGGCGGCCATGCCGGCCAGCAGAGTGTCGTCGGTCGACACCGCATCAACCTGACCGAGCTGGAGCATCATCAGGCAGTCCGTCTCCGTGGCCGCGCCGACCGGAAGCGGCTTCGAGGGGACGGCCAGGATCGTCTCCAGCGATGTTGAACCCCGAGCCGCGCAGACCCGCTTGCCCCCGAGATCACCTAGGCCGGTGACGGTCGACCCGTGGTTCACCAGCACCCGTTGCCCCGTCTCGAAGTACACGGTGCTGAAATCCACCTGTTCACGACGCTGACAAGTGATGGTTGCCGAGGCGACCACCAGATCGGCCTGGCCCGACCGCAAGATCTCGAACCGATTGACTTCCGGTGTCGGTCGGAACACCACCCGCTCCGGGTCGCCGAAGAGTGCCGCCGCGATGTCCCGCGCGAGGTCGATGTCAAATCCTTGCGGCCGCGAGTTCGGGTCCCGGAACGCGAACGGATAGGTGTCCTCCAGAACGCCGACGACCAGCTCCCCTCGCTGCACGATTCGGGCCATGGTGGATCCGGCAGGCATCTGACTGGGTGCTGGCAGCGGGCCAGCTGGGCGCAGGCTGGCCCGTGGGTTCTGCGGATCGCAAACCGGCTCGGCCGGTACCTGCTCGGGTGGACTGCCCGCTGTCAGCCCCAAGACGGTAGCCGGCAAGGCAGCTGCCATGACCGGTTTCGGGCGCAGATGGTCTGAGCACTGGTCGCCGGCCGTCCCAGCGAGCACAACAGCGACCAACGCCGCGCAGGCACACGCGAATCGGGTAGTCACCGGTACTCTTCCAGCCGCTGCCGGACACCTAAGGCCACCCCCACCACCGCGACAAAGGTGAACACACCGGTGCCGATCGACAGGCCAGTGAGCGACCTATGGGCACGACCGATCTCGCTCGTGAATACCTCGCGCTCGTGCCCGACCGCAGCGGTGAGAGCCAGGTCGAGCCGGTCGAACGCGGCGGCGGCGCCAGCCTGATTGGTTTGCACCGCGGCGGCGACCGCCTTGGGGTAATCCCCGGCGTCATCTAGCCGCCGCACCTCCCGGTGTGCAACGGCGTAATCGCGCGCGTCGGCAAGTGCCGCCTGGACGAGCGCTTCACCCTGCTGGTCAGTGGCGAATTGCCGAGCCGCACCCAGGGCTCCGCCGGCGCCATTGTCACGATCGAGCAGTTGCATCTCGGCATCGAAGTCGGGCTCATTGGGGCCAGCTGTCCGGGTCACCAGCTCGAGACTCTCGACAGCGCGGGCCTGCAACGCTGCGATCTGCGCCGGTGCCAATGCATCGGACACCGACCGGCTGTGGCCGAGGGCCCTGGCCAATGAGTTGGCCGAGACCATCCCCGCGACCGTCCACCACACGAGGCCGGCGAGGACGGCCACGCTCGCCGCGACCAGGCCCACGTTGAAAACCCGGTGCGTCCGCTGGAACAGAAAGACCTGCGCCCAGATCAGTCCGGCCAGACTCACCAAACAAGCTGCAAGTGCGATATAGAGCACCGACCCAACCCGATGGTAAGCATCATCGAGCCGCGCGGCCTGCCGTCGTTGCAATTCCGCGGCCGCCGGCAGGATCGAGTCCTGCATCTGATCCGATGCGCGCCGGAGGTAGGCGACCCCGACCACCAGCCCCTGCCTGTTGTTCACCCGAGCGCGCTCGACAAGGCCGGTGTATATCGGCAGCTCAGTCGTGATGTCGGCGATCCGCTTCCCGGTCACCAACTCACCCCCGGTTTGGGTGCCGGCCTGCGCCAGATTCGTCGTCGCGGCGACGATGTCTCGCCCGTAACGGATCTGCATCTCCGTGGGTTCCACACCGCCGGACAAATACCCAGCCGCCACCGTGGCGTCCGCATCGGCCAGCGACCGGTACAGCGTGGTGACATTGTGATTGAGCGGTTCGATGT
>JAODNG010000262.1 GCA_025465385.1 Pseudonocardiales bacterium | reverse complement strand
TGCCCGGATATCATGACCCGACAGCGGGATTCGCTGGGTCGTCACCGGCGCGCAGTGCGCTGACCCTGCGCGCCGTACTAGCCAGCTTCGGACTGGTGTTCTGCGCCGCCAGTGCGGTATTTCTGATCATATCCGGCCTGACAGCGCTGGGCGTAGCGCTCGCGGTGCTTGGTGCAATCGCGCTGATAGACCTGATCTGGGTTATTCATCGCAAGCGCCGCGGCGAGCCTGGCTGAGCAATCGAGTCGAAGCGATCAACCCTGGGCCATGTCGTTGAAGCGGCTGTAGTGCAGTTGGTGGGCGACGGTCACGGTCGTCGTCGGTCCGTTGCGGTGTTTGGCCAGGATCAGATCGGCTTCACCAGCGCGGGGGTCGTCACGCTCCCATGCATCGGGTCGGTGAATCAGCATCACCATATCGGCGTCCTGCTCGAGGCTGCCGGATTCGCGTAGATCGGCCAGCATCGGCTTCTTGTCGGTGCGCTGCTCCGGACCTCGGTTGAGCTGGGAGATCGTGACCACCGGCACTTCGAGTTCCTTGGCGAGCAACTTCAGGTGCCGGGAGAATTCGCTGACCTCCTGCTGGCGGGATTCAACCTTCTTGCCTGAGGTCATCAGCTGCAGGTAGTCAACGATGATCAGACGAAGGTCGTGGCGCTGCTTGAGCCGACGCGCCTTGGCCCGGATCTCCATCATTGTCATGTTCGGCGAGTCGTCAATGAACAGCGGAGCCTCGCTAATCTCACCCATCCGCCGGGCCAGCCGGGTCCAGTCGTCGTCAGTCATCCGGCCCGACCGCATATCCGATAACCGGATTTTGGCCTCGGCGGACAACAGCCGCATCACAATCTCAGTGCGGCTCATCTCCAACGAGAAGATTACGCTGGCCATCCCGTGAGCGACCGAACAAGATCTCGCAAGATCAAGTCCAAGCGTGGATTTTCCGATTCCGGGACGGGCCGCGACAATCACCATCTGACCGGGATGCAGTCCATTGGTCACCGCGTCGAGGTCGACGAAGCCGGTCGGGACGCCGGCTGCGACGCCGCCCCGAGATGCGATCGCGTCGATCTCGTCCATGGTGGGCTGCAGCAGTTCTTCCAGCGCGATGTAGTCCTCGCTCATCCGCCGCTCGGTGACCTCGTATACCGCGGCCTGGGCGCGGTCTACCACCTCGTCGACGTCCGCGCCGTCGGCGCCGTGATAGCCCAGCTGCACGATGCGAGTGCCGGCCTCGACCAGACGCCGCAGCACCGCCTTGCCCGCGACGATCTCCGCGTAGTACCCGGCGTTGGCCGCCGTCGGCACGATCGAGATGAGGGTGTGCAGGTACGGCGCCCCGCCGATTCGGAGCAGCTCACCGCGGCGTTCCAGCTCCGCGGAGACGGTGACTGGGTCGGCCGGCTCACCGCGCCCGTACAGGTCGAGGACGCAGTTGAAGACGGCCTGATGAGCGGGCCGGTAGAAGTCGTCGGTCCGCAACACCTCAACCACGTTGGCGATGGCGTCCTTGGACAGCAACATCCCGCCGAGCACTGACTGCTCGGCAGTGATGTCCTGCGGCGGCTGCCGATCGAAGGCCGGTCCGCCGTCCTGAACCCGCACGCCACGGTCATCCACCAACGCCACGCGTGGGTACCTGCCCTTCCCCGACTGCCCGAACTTTCTGGCGAACACCTGTTCTAGCCCACGGCACCGACAGAGTCTGTTCGGACGGCCCCCGCGACCCGTTCTTCAGGCGCCGGGCGAGGTTAGGATCGAACGGCGACCTTCAGCAAGCCAGCGTGTGCGGTGCCTGGGGACAGCCTGGGGACGCCGCCTTGACGAATCGCCCACCGCGACCCGTGCCTTGGTCGGCGCCTGGGGATGACCTGGGGACACCCGCTCGCAAATAAGTCGTTTTGGCTGCTCAGCAGGTTGTGCACGGGTGTGGATAAAAGATGTTTGCCTCGATGCGGCGTGTCCCTGCCGGGCCCCATCGTTGTGCGTGTCGCCATGGGGCCACTTACCACACTCCCAGCCTTCGACGGCGCGCGAGTGTGGCGGTGCCGGGGCTTACGGCGGTTCGTGGGCACGCGACCGCGCGAGCGGGTGCCGAGCCGCGGGTGGCTCTCTCGGGTAGGACCGAAGGCGCACTCGGGCGGACTCTGCGTCGCGCAGGCGTCGTGAACTCGACGCTATCGACGTCCAGGTGAACGTGTGGAAAGTCGATCCTGTCGAGTTCACGACACTGTGCTACGGCGCTACTGCGCCGGGATTTCTCGCGGTGCGAATGGAGCTCAGCGGGCGGCGGTGGTGATCTCAAACGGGACGGTCACGGAGACCTCCGGGTGCAGCCGCACGGTCATCTCATACTTGCCAGTGGCTTTGATATGGCCGCCGAGGTCCACCGCACGCCTGTCCAGCGAGGGACCACCGGCCGAGCGGACGGCGTCGACAACGTCGGCCGCGGTGACTGAGCCGAACAGCTTGCCACCGGAGCGGGCGGCCTTGGCCGTCACCGAAACGGTGCCCAGGCTCGAGAGCCTGCCGGCGATCTCGCGAGCATGGTCGAGATCGCGGACCTGCCGGGCTTGTTGGGCCCGCCGGATCGTGGCCACCTGCTTCTCCGCACCCTTGGTAGCCGCGATGGCGAACCGTTGGGGAAGCAAGTAGTTGCGGGCATAACCGTCTTTAACTACAACGAGATCGCCGGGGCCGCCCAGCTGTGGGACATCAGCAGTGAGGATGATCTTCACGTGGTCGCCTCTTCCCCGGTATCAGCGTGCGGTCGAGGTGTAGGGCAGCAGCGCGACCTCGCGGGCGTTCTTCACCGCGACCGCGACGTCTCGCTGATGCTGGCTGCAGTTACCGGTCACCCGGCGGGCCCGGATCTTGCCCCGGTCAGAGATGTACTTCCGCAGCAGTCCGGTGTCTTTGTAGTCGATTGCGGTGTCTTTGTCCTTGCAGAAGATGCAGATCTTCTTCTTCGGCTTGCGTACTGGCGGCTTAGCCATGACTGAGATACTCCTGAGTGGGTGGCGCCTGAAGTCTTATGAGTGAAGGAAAGGTCAGAACGGGGGCTCGTCGTCGAAGCCGCCGGCGCCGTTGCCGGATCCAGCGGGCGCACCGGCCTGGGGAGCCGAGCTCCAGGGGTCATCCGCGGAACCGCCAGAGGAGCCCGAAGCGCCATAGCCACCACTACCCGATGCCCCACCCTGACGGGTCGCCTTGTTGACCTTGGCGGTGGCGTAGCGCAATGAAGGGCCGACCTCGTCGACCTCCATCTCCATCACGGTCCGCTTCTCGCCCTCCCGAGTTTCGAAGGAGCGCTGACGCAGCCGTCCGCTGACGATCACACGCATGCCTCGGGTGAGCGACTCAGCGGTGTTCTCCGCAGCTTGCCGCCAGATGTTGCACCGCAGGAAAAGCGCTTCACCATCTTTCCACTCGCCGCTTTGGCGGTCGAAGGTGCGCGGCGTGGAGGCGACCGTAAAGTTGGCCACCGCCGCACCGGATGGAGTGAACCGCAGCTCCGGGTCAGCCGTCAGGTTTCCAATCACCGTGATGATCGTGTCGCCAGCCATATCAGCCCTTCCCCGAATCCCGCCGCAACACCTTGGTGCGCAGGATGGACTCACTGAGCGAGAGCTGCCGGTCGAGCTCGGCCACGGCGGCGGGGGTACAGGACATGTCGACTACCGCGTAGATTCCCTCGGTGCGCTTGTCGATCTCGTAGGACAACCGGCGCTTGCCCCAGATCTCGACCTTGTCGATGCTGCCACCCTGCGTCTTCACCACGCCAAGGAACTGGTCCAGCGATGGTGCCACGGTGCGCTCGTCAAGTTGTGGATCGAGGATGACCATCATCTCGTAACGACGCATGAAGACCACTCACCTCCTGTGGACTGTCGGCCGCGGACTCTCCGCGGCAGGAGGAAGCCGGCTGAGCCGGCCTCTATGCCGGCTGAGCCGGCCAAATCGCACTTCTGGCCGCGCGACGAACAGTGGCACGGCAACGCTGTTCAGGATAGCAAGAGGCCGCCACGCGATCACAATCGCGTGGCGGCCTCTTTAAAGGCGCAACTTCAGCGTCGCCCGAGGACCCAGCCCCGCAGCAGCGCAGCGGTGACGCTCGCCAGCATCAGTACCGCCACCAGGATCGGCAGTGCGATCCGCTCCACGCCGCTGGCAGGCAACGCAGTCGCACGGCCAGCCGCTGCGACGTCGTTGGCTGCGGCACTTTGCTTGCCGAATGATCCCGAACCGTTGCTGACCTGTGGCGTGCCGAACAGGTCGGCCGTCAACATGCCAGCGGAGAGCCGACCCATCGCACCCGGGCGACCGATCGCCAACAGTTCGGCGTAGTTGTAGCGGGGCAGCCCACTGTTGTACCGACCAAGCGCGAACGGGAAATCACTTGGCATCATTGGGCCGAAGAACGGACCAGCCGCTGGAGAGGCCAGCGCTGGCGCCGTCGCCGCGCTGGGTTGCGGCTGCTCTGCAGGTGCTGCTGCCGGCGGCCGAGCAGCGGGTGCCCCTGGCGCCGCTGGCGTACCCAGCACTGGAAGGGTTCCGACCGCGCCGGTCAACGGGGCGGCGGGCCCGAGCATCTTCGTCACAGGATCTGTGAGCCCAGCAAGCGGCTCAGCGCTGATCTTGCATACCGGCGCCAACGGTCCCATCTCCTGGCGTACGGCAGGTGTGGCGTCGAACGTCTTCGACCCGGTGGCAGGCACCGAGCCGACGTCGATCACCGAAAGCCCGGCCAACCGGACGCCCACCGGCTGACCAGGGGCGCCTCTCACCGTGTCACCGCAGCCACCCACCAACATCGGTGCGGGAGCTGCGGCGAGAGCCGCAATAGGGGGGGAAACGTTGGAGGGTGCGGCAAGGGCCGACAAGGCCCCTCCAAAGGTGCTGGCTGCGCACAGTAACGTGGCTGCGCCGGCAACCGTGGTCACCCTCGCTCGTGCTCCCATAGGTGCCTCCGTGTCGCTCACGTGTCTCTCTGTACCCGGTTGTGACGTTAGAGTAACGACCTTAGAGCCTCTCCGTAACGATAACCAGCACTTTCAGCAGATCGTGGTTACGCTATGCACTCACTGTGCACTGAACGGATGCGCCTACAGCTCTCAAACACCCCTTCTAGGTTACAGAGACGACCGTCGTGACCCCAGTTAGCGACCAAGATCGGCCGAGTCCGACTACTCAGCGCAACCTCAATTCGTGCCTTATAGCTCCGACATGGAGACATATCGGGGCTATAAGGTCGCTGAAACCCGGATATGTCTCCATGTCGGGCCGGCCGGAAGTCTTTCGGGGGCGCCGTCGAGAACGCCGCCGTGAGGATCGTCGCCGCCGGCGACCCGGACCGGGTCGTGTTCTGGACGCCAGATGGCTCGCAGCACCAGGACTACGAGCAGCAGTACCGCGGCGTCACGGATGAGTACGGCGCCGAGGAACGGCTCGACAGGCAAGCCCCTGTGGTCCGGGCCCAGATAGTAGGCCATCCGGGGGGCCCAGAGCAGAGCATCGAGCATCATCCACGCGAGCACCGGTTTCCATTGAGGGATTGCCAGCGCCGCGAGCGGCACCAGCCACAACGAATACTGCGGACTCCAGACCTTGTTAACGAGCAAGAACGCGCATATGACCAGAAAGCACAGCTGGGCCAGTCGCGGACGGCGCGGCGCGGCCATCGCGATCCAGGCGATCGCCGCACAGGCCAGCAAGAACAGCGTCATGCTGACCAAGTTGAGCACGTGGGGCGTCTGGCCGGGCTGCAGGACCCCATCGAAACCAGGCCAACCGGTGAAGGTGGATACGACGGTGTACAACGTGTCCGGATCGGCACCGCGCCGGCTGTTGAGCCGGAAGAATTCCGCCCATCCCGCGGGAAACAGGATCGCCACCGGCAGGTTGATCAGCGCCCAGGCCGCTGCCGCGGCAGCGGTCGCCTGCAGCCCGGCACGCAACTGCCCGGCCCGCAGGCACAACAGCAGGATGGGGCCCAGAAAAAACAGCGGGTAGAGCTTGGTGGCCGCACCAAGTCCGATCAGCACGCCGGCGAGCACCGGTCGACGCCGGGCCCAGGCCAGCAGCCCGACGGTGGCCAGCGCGGTGGCCAGCGCATCGAAGTTGGTGAACGCGTGTACCACCACCAACGGCGACAACGCGGCCAGCGCGGCATCCCACGGTCGTCGCCGGGATAGCCCTACCAGCGCCCAGACGGTCAGCAACCACGCCACGGCCAGCCCGACCGCGCTGATGTTGAAATAGACTATGGCGGGTGCCGAGGTGGGGAGCCAGCCGGAGCTCCCGATGGCTACCCAGGTCTGGGCGGCCTTGGCGGCGACCCATTGGTAGAGGCCGGTGAGCACCGGGTACTCCATGTAGCGCACCTGCTGCCCGGGCTCGCCCCGATGCTCGATCCACGAGGTGGCGTACGGGAATCCGGACAGTCCCGGCAGGTTCAGCCGTTCCGCGGTGTAGAGCGGGACAGTGTCGGAGTAGCACATCGCCAGGTACTGACGGCCGTCGCGCCAATCCACCTGCTGCGCGCCAGCGCTGTCGCGGTAGGTCTGCAGACAGGGCACCTTGACCAACCAGCCCAACGCCAGGGTGATCGTCGCGAACAACAGGATCACCCGCAGCGGCGTCCAGAACCATTGCCGACCCAGCAGCGCATGCCGACCCAGCGGACCGCCGACGATCCGGCTGGCTCGCGCCACCACGGGATCGGTCCAGCTAGGTACCACGCGCTGGGACACCGCCGGGCCCAATCAGCCTCCCTGATTGTCCTGTCCGTTATCGCCCGGTGCCGGCGCATCACAGAACGGGAAGCACCCGTTGTGCTGGGGTCTCGTCGGCTTCGTCGAAGGGTCGATCAGTATCGGCCCGAAGCCGTCGACGTTCGGTTCGGGCGTTGCCGACGGCGTGGTGTTGCGCGGCTTGCGGGTCGGCTGCGGGTTCGGCTGCACGACAACCGGTGGTGGTGGCGCGGCCGGACCGATCAGTGTGAACGGGGCGAAGACCTCCATCGGGGCGCCTGTCAGGTAGGAATTCATGAACCGCTGCCAGATCGCGCCAGGCACGCCGCGGCCGAAGACGTCACCACCGGTGGAGTTCTTCAGCGCAGTGTTAGCCGGGTCACCCACCCAAACGGCGGTGGATATCGAAGGGGTGTACCCGACCGTCCAGGCGGCGGAGTTGCGGCCGGTGTTGCCAAGCTGGTGGGTGCCGGTCTTGGCGGCCACCTGACGGCCACCCGCCAACGGGATCTGTGAGCTGCGCGCGACGTCGGTCATCGTCGCGGTGACGTTGCGGGCCAGTTGCGTGTTTCGCTCGGGGTCGGCCCGGTCGAAGGCGGGTTGTGGCTTGTCTAGGTGCTCGTACTCGACGGTGCCCCGGGCGTTGGCGTATTGGCGGACGAAAAAGGACTCATGCCGCATCCCGTCGGCAGCGAAGGTCGCATAGGCGCTGGCCATGTCGATCGTATGCACCGGGTACTGGCCGAGCGTGATTCCGAGCGCAGGTGCCCCGCTGTCCGGCTCAGCCATGGAGGGCTTGCCGTTGATCTCGGTGGGAATTCCGGCCTGGATCGCGGCGTCCCGGATCGCTGTGGGTCCCACGTCCTGGGCCAGCCGCACGAAGGCGGTGTTGACCGACTGGGTCATCGCCTCCTTCAAGGACAGCTGGGGGTAGTTGCGGCTCTCGGAGTTGGCGTAGGACAGACCGTCGATGACCACCGGCGACTCGCCGGAGTAGTCCGAGTACATGCCGATGTCGCGCTCCAGCGCGGCCAACATGGTGAACGGTTTGAACGCCGATCCAGGGTTCCATGCCGGCCCGCCGGCCAGGTCGAAGCCGTCCCCAGCCGATCCACCGTAGTAAGCGATCACCCCTCCGCTGCGTGGGTCGATCGCGACCAGTGAGGAGTGCAAGTTGTTCGGCTGCCCGCGCAGCTCGGTGACCACGGCGTCGCGGGCCAACTGCTGGGCGCGGGAATCGATGGTCGTAGTAATTCGACCACCGTTGACGGCCAGCTGGTCACGAGTAATGCCTTGCTTGTCCAGCTCATCCATCACGCGGTCAACGATGTGCGCCCGGTCATCAGTCGGCGCTCCCGGGGCTTGGCTCGGCGGCAAGGTGATCGGGTACAGCCCGACAGTCCGATCGGTGGGGGACAGCCAGCCCTGCTCGACCATCCCGTCGAGCACGGAGTTCCACCGAGCTTGGGCCTGCGCCAGATTCTTGGCCGGATCCAGCCGGGACGGGGACCGGATCGCGCCGGCCAGCACCGCCGCCTCGGAGACGGTCAGATTCTGCACGTTCTTTCCGAAGTACGCCTGGCTGGCGGCCTGGATGCCGTACGCCCCGCGACCGAAGTAGATCGTATTGAGGTAGTCCTCCAGGATCCGGTCCTTCGACTCCTGCTTGGTCAGCTTGGCGGCGACGATCACCTCGCGGAATTTCCGAAAAATGCTGTACTCGTCGTGGCCGGTGGCCACCTTGATGTACTGCTGAGTGATCGTGGACCCACCGCCGCTGCCGCCGGTGAGCTGCTTCCACGTCGCCCGGGCGATGCCGGTGATGTCGAATCCAGGGTTGGATCGGAAGCTGCGGTCCTCAGCGGCCAGTACCGCGTTCTGCACCCGCATCGGCACCTGCGCGAGACTGACCGGAATCCGGTTGCCTTCCTCAGGCACGTAACGGCCGATCTCGGTGGTCCCGTCGCTGGCCATGATCGTGGTGATTTGCTTGCGTTGCGCCGCCAGCGCCGCCGGGGACGGCACGCTGAGAAACAGCCAACCGGCGAAAAAGGCGAGCACCGGCATCAGGATGGCCAGTAGCAGACCGGCGAAAACGAACTTGCGCGCTCGCAGCCAGCGGGTTCGCCAAGCCGGCTGTCCGGCCCAATTCGACGGCGGCACATCGCCGTCGTCGTACCGATAGCCATACCCGCCACCGCTGCCAACCGGACGTCCAGCGACCGGCGTCGCTGGGTGGGTGAGCAGCTCGGGCTCGCCCTGGGGAAGCGACGGCGTCCGCCTGATTGCCGGCTCGGCCGGCGTCCGCCTGATTGGTCGACCGCTGTCATCTCGCTGGTCGGTCACGCGTTGTCCTCTCCCAGACCGTTACTACGATCCCGAGGGTTCGAGCAGGGACCGCCTTCCGCGGATAACCCCAGCCCAGACGGCTTACTCAGCTGCGGTCCGCCGGCGGGATCGCCTACTCACACCGCTGGTTCCCAGGACGTATGACTGCACGAGGTGGTTCCAGCTGCACGTCCGGCAGACCTCGACGACGTAGACACTGAATTCGTCGTGAAGCGTCGCCATCCGGCTCAACTCGTCGGCGGTCCTGGCCGATCCGGCCGCCTGTTTGAGGCCGTCACCGTACACCCACGAGACCAGCGTCAGGGACTCCTTGCGGCACAGCGGGCAGGTGATCGAGCTGGCCTCACCGTGGAATTTCGCCGCCCGCAGTAGATACGGCGTCGCGTCGCAAACCTCGGCGAGCCCAACGCGGCCGGCGTAGACCTCCGCCAGCAGCGCACGCCGCTGCAAGGCGTAGTCCACCACTTGCCGTTGGGTCCGCACGCACAACAGCGTACGCAACCGTCGCGTGATCATCGCTGGGGCGTTCGGGCGGTAAGACACCACTCAAGATGTGAGGTGATGTATCGAAGCGATATAGTGGAGCTACCCATCAGCTGCCAGGTAGGAGGTGCCGCGTGCTGGAGCTAGCGGTGCTAGGGGTCCTACACGACGCTCCGATGCACGGCTATGAGCTGCGCAAACGCCTCACCGGACTACTCGGGGCCTTCCGCGCCTGCTCGTACGGGTCGCTGTATCCCACGCTACGCCGGTTGCAGCGGTCCGGCTTTATCGTCGAGGACACCGAGGTCGCCGACGACCTGCGGACCAGCCGGGGAACGGGCTGGGCCAGCCGCGCTCGGCGGGTGTACCGGCTCACCGCCGACGGCAAGGAGCGCTTCGCCACCTTGCTCGCCGACGCCGGCCCGCAGACCTGGGAGGACAACGGGTTCGGCGTGCACCTGGCGTTCTTCTCGCGGACACCAGCCGAAGTCAGGATGCGCATCCTGGAGGGCAGGCGCCGCCGAGTGGAGGAACGTCGCGAAGGTCTGCGCTCCGCGCTGGCCCGGACCGGCGACCAGATCGATCGCTACACCCTGGAACTGCACCGAATGGGCCTGGAGACCAGCGAGCGCGAGGTGCGCTGGCTCAATGAGCTGATCGCCCATGAAAAAGCCAACCCAGCTGCATCACATCATGACACCGAAAGGGCGGACCATGACTGAAGACCGCGACGCCGGTCCCGGTATCCGGGTCGCCATTGTGGGCGTCGGCAACTGCGCTGCTTCGCTGCTACAGGGCGTGCACTACTACCGCGACGCCGATCCCACAACGCGAGTTCCCGGGTTGATGCATGTGCAGTTCGGCGATTACCACGTCGGTGACTTGCAGTTCGTCGCCGCGTTTGACGTTGACGCCAAAAAAGTCGGGCGGGACTTGTCCGAGGCCATCGTGGCGAGCGAGAACAACACCATTTCGATCTGCGACGTGCCACCGCTGGGAGTGACGGTGGTGCGCGGGCACACGATGGATGGGCTGGGCGAGTACTACCGGGACATCATCACCGAGTCCGACGAGGAGCCGGTGGACGTGGTGGCCGCGCTGCGCGCGTCCGGCGCTGACGTGCTGGTGTCATACCTGCCGGTGGGCTCCGAGGACGCGGACCGGTTCTATGCCCAGTGCGCGCTGGATGCCGGCATCGCCTTCGTCAACGCCCTTCCGGTATTCATCGCCTCCGATCCGGAGTGGGCGGCCAAATTTACCCGCGCCGGGGTGCCGATCATCGGAGACGACATCAAGTCGCAGGTCGGCGCGACGATCACGCACCGGGTCCTGGCCAAGCTGTTCGAAGACCGTGGGGTGGAGCTGGTGCGCACCTATCAGCTTAATTTCGGCGGCAACATGGACTTCATGAACATGCTGGAACGCAAACGGCTGCTGTCGAAGAAAATCTCTAAGACGCAGTCAGTGACCTCGCAGGTGCCGCACGAGATGGAGAAGGCGGCGGTGCACATCGGACCGTCGGATCACGTGCCGTGGCTCGACGACCGCAAGTGGGCCTACGTGAGGTTGGAAGGCCGGGGCTTCGGCGATGTGCCGCTGAGCATGGAATACAAGCTCGAGGTCTGGGATTCGCCCAACTCCGCTGGCGTGATCATCGACGCGATCCGCGCTGCGAAGATCCCCCAGGATCGCGGCATCGGCGGTCCGATCACCTCCGCGTCAGCATATTTCATGAAGTCACCCCCGGAGCAGTACTCCGACTCCGACGCCTACGCCGCCGTCGAGGCGTTCATCCGCGGTGAAGTGGACCGCTAACCCCGAGCTTGTCCCGCCGGTATCCTGACCGCCGTGTCTGTGTCCAAGCTGCTCGCGGTGGTGCTGCTGATCGTCGCCTCGGCGCTGCTCACGGTTGGGCTACTCGGTTGGCAGCAGCGGTTGCCACGCAACCGGTTCGCCGGCATCCGGACCGCCGCGACGCTGCGTTCAGACGCCGCGTTCAGCGCGGCCAACCGGGTGGCGGCCCCCACTATGGTCGCGGCTGGCGCGGTCTGTGCCGCTGGAGGGGCCCTGGCCCTCGGTGCGGGCGGCGCGGCGCTGACGGTGATCGTTGCGGTGGCCGGCGCCGGCGCGGTGGGGCTCCTGCTCGCCGGTGGATTGCTGGGCCATCGGGTGGCTAGCGCCGTCCCACCGCCGACAGGTGGCTGCGCCGGCTGCATCTGTAGCGGTGGCGGCTGCTCCGCAACGTGACCTCGAAACCGTAGGGCTTTGTGGCCTAACCCTGATGGGTATCGCAGGGCCTGAGTTCGTGACTGCTGATTCCAGGTAGTGCCCGGCTGTCCTGCGGGGCATTGCCGAAGCGTCCATGATGGCTGTGGCGATCTCGACGGAGACGAGCATGCAGTATGCACTGCTAGGCGGGACCGGGCTGTTGGTGTCGCGGCTGGCGTTCGGGGCCATGACCTTCACGGCCGGCAACCACGACATCGGCGCGGTCTACAAGGTCGGCGCGGAGCTCGCCGACGAGATGGTCGGTCGCGCGCTCGACCGCGGCGTGACGTTCTTCGACACCGCTGACGGTTACGCGGGAGGTGAGTCGGAAGCGCTACTCGGCCGCGCGCTGCGGCACCGCCGAGACAGTGTCGTGATCGCTACCAAGGTCGGTTTCCGCACGGGTGCGCCGCTGACCCAGGCAGGCCTGTCCCGCCGGCACATCACCTGGTCGGTGGAGCAGAGCCTCACGCGGCTAGGCACCGACTGGATCGACGTGTACCTGGCCCACCGGGAGGACCCGTACACGCCGTTGGAGGAAACACTGTCGGCATTCGACGCAGTGGTGGCCTCAGGCAAGGTCCGCTATATCGGGTTCTCGAACTGGTCGGCCTGGAAAGTCGCCGCAGCGCTGGAAATCCAGAAGGCCAACGGCCTTGCACCCTTCACCCACGGCCAGATGCATTACTCCCTACTCGGGCGTGACGTCGAGCGCGACGTCGTACCGATGATGCAACGCTACGGCCTCGGCATGACCGTCTGGAGTCCGCTGGCCTCGGGCTTCCTCAGCGGCAAGTACACCCGGGAGACGCTGTCCGAACCGGGCAACCGCTACGCCGGGTTCGACATCCTGCCATTCGACAAGGAACACGGGTTCGGCGTCGTCGACCGGCTACGCGCCATCGCGGGCCGGCACGACGCGAGCGTGGCGCAGACCGCGCTGGCGTGGCTGCTGGGCCGCCCGAGCGTGACCAGTGTGCTCATCGGAGCCGCAAAACTTGCGCAGCTCGACGACAACCTCGGTGCCGCCGATGTGCACCTCACCTCAGATGACATCGCCGAGCTGGACGCCGCCACACCACTGCACCCGGTGTATCCGAACTGGTACATCGACAGCCTGACCGACCAGCCTGTCAACCAGGCGCTCGCCGGACTGTCCTGATCGCACTACCAGCCCCGACTGCCGGGACCCCCTTTGAACGGGCCGGCGATGTCCGCGGTGATCCAGCCGCCGTAGAACTCGCCCGGTTGCGGCGTCACCGGTTCCCCGTCCAGAGTGACCTCGTCGAACCGGCCGGCGTAGACGGCCACCCGATCGGTCAGCTGCGGGTAGCGCAGAGCAGGCTGCGGGTACCACCAGCCAACGTCACGGAGCGGGGCGACGCCCGGCACCTCCAGGTCAACGTAGTACGCCTCGCCCTTCCATTCGCACATCGTCAACCGCGACGCGGCCAGTAGTGGCACCCGGAACTCCGAGCGCGGCAGGTAGTAGGTCGGCGGATGCGAGGTCTCCAGTACGCGGACTACATCGTCGGTGTCGAGCACGAGGGTCCCGCCGTGCACGATGCGAGCGCGGCGACCCACCCGTTCGGCTCGTGGCGGGCGCGGGTAATCCCACACCGACTCCTGACCGGGATCAACTGGCCAGCGGAAGATCGGCTCAGACTCGTCCTGACCTGCTCTTTTGCTGTTCAGCCAGTTACGCGGCATCTCGGCAGTTTACGGCCGGAGCTCATCCCCGCGTTCGGTGGCGGTCATGGGGTGTCGGTTGAAGAGTGCACAGTTAAGGCGACGCGCCGGATCACGGCCAGCCCCCTGGTGTAGATCCGGCGCTTGGCCACTGGGTGACCGGACTGTGACGACTCGATGAGCATGCCGTCCCCGGCGGCCATCGCGACGTGCCCGACACCACCACCGTAGGAGTAGAAGATCAGGTCCCCGGGCCGGATCTGCGACAGGCTCACCCGGGCACCGACCCGCGACTGCGCGGCGGCGGTGCGGGGCAGGTAGAGCCCGGCCTGGCGGTAGGACCACTGCACCAGCCCGGAGCAGTCAAACCCGCCCGGCCTGCTGCCGCCGCTGCGGTAGCGGGTGCCGCGCTGCGACAGTGCCGCGTCCAACGCCCGAAGCGCAATGACGTCGGCCTGACCGGCGGGCCGGGCCGCGGTGCTGCTGCCGGGCAGCGGTGCGGCGGCCGCGCTGCCGGCAAAGGTGAGGACACCGCCGGCGGCCAGGGTTACGGCCGCCAGCGCAGTCGGTAAGTGGTGATGCGAGGTCGGTTTGCGGTGCTTTCCACGAGACACTGTGTACCCCTCGGATATTGCCCAGCCCGGAGTCTGGGGGCCGTGGGTGATGTTTGAGTGCCTCGATATCCCTGCATAGATCAAGCTCCGACTGGCGGAGGCCCGCCGGTGACCTTCGCCCAACGGTCCGTTAGCAGCGGTGAACGGTAGGTAATCGGCCCTGGGGTTCCGGCTTGCGCATCTGCGTTAGCGTGCCAACCACGTGGCACAACCCGGGTACGCGTGACTCAGTTCTCGGTTGGGTCGGAGGGGTAGGTGGCCAGCAGGGCCAGCGGCATGCCCTGGCGGCGCAATATTCGACTCCACAGATCGGTGTCGGCCGGCGCCAGCACATCGTCGGCCAACGCGGGCACGACCACCCAGTCCCCGCGGCTGATCTCACCGGCCAGCTGACCCTCACCCCAACCCGCGTACCCGGCGAACACCCGCAGCCCCCGTAGTTGAGGCGCCATCAGCTCCGGATCCGCCTCCAGATCGATCAGGGCCAGCGATCCGCGGACTTTGATCATGCCCTCGGTCCGCTCGGCGTCCACGCCGGCGGGAAGCGCGGCAACGCACAGCGCAGCGCGCCGTTGCACCGGGCCGCCGACGTAGAGCGCCCGCGGCAGTGTGGCGTGTGGACCCCACAACGGCAGCACGTCGCACACCGGCACCTCGCTGGGCCGGTTGAGCACGACACCGAGCGTGCCCGACGCTGTGTGATCGATGATGAGTACGACGGTGCGGCGAAAGTTGGGATCTTGCAGTCCCGGGGCGGCAACCAGCGCTGATCCCCGTTCCAGGGAATTCACCGCACCCACGTCCTCGATTTCACTATCGTTGCGCACACCACAAAGTCACCACAAGGCACCCGACACCGCTAGCCTGCATGGTCGTGACGTCGTCCCAGACCGTGGTCTGCTCCAGTGTGTCTGACCGGCTCGGGATGCGGCGACTGCTGGGCACCCGCGGGTTCGGCCGGTTGCTGGCCTCCCGCTTCGCCGCGCAGTGGGGCGATGGGGTGTTCCAGGCGGGGCTGGGCGGCGCCGTGTTGTTCAACCCGGAGCGCCAAGCCAATCCGATGGCGGTCGCGGCCGGGCTCGCTGTCTTGCTGCTGCCGTATTCCCTCGTGGGGCCGTTCGCTGGGGCACTGCTGGACCGTTGGGACCGCCGGCGGATTTTGATCATGGCGAATCTGCTGCGTGGTGTCCCGATCGTGCTGGTGGCGCTGGCGGTGGGATTCGGTGTGGCAGGCGCGCCGCTGTATCTGGGGGCACTGCTGGTCACCGGATTGAGCCGGTTCGTGCTGGCCGGACTGTCCGCCGGGTTGCCGCATGTGGTGCCACCACGGCACCTGGTGCAGGCCAATGCGCTGGCCGCCACCGTCGGCTCGGCGCTCACCGTCCTGGGCGGGGTGTGCGCGATTGGGCTGCGCGGCCTGATCGGGCCGGGCAATACCGGGTCAGCATGGGTGACGTGCAGCGCCGTACTGGGCTCGCTGGTCGCCGCGGTGCTCGCGACCGGCTTTCATCGCGGCCAACTGGGCCCGGATTCCGTCGCCGAACCCGCGGAGGCGACCCGCGCAGTGGCCAACGGGCTGCGCGACGGCCTGACTGCGGCGGCTCGGGTACCCAGCGTCGCCGCCGGTCTGGTAGCGCTGGTGGCGCACCGGCTTTCGTTCGGGATCGCGACCCTGGTAGCGCTATTGCTCTACCGCAACTCCTTCACTTCGCACGGGTTGTTCCGGTCCGGGCTGACCGGAGTCTGCGAACTACTCGTCGCCGGCGCCGCCGGGTTGCTGCTCGCGGCCGTGCTCAGCCCACTACTGGTGGCCCGCTTCGGCCGCCGGCGCACCGTGCGCGGAGCCCTTCTGATCGCCGGAGCCGTGATCATCACGCTCGGCCTGCCGATGCTCATGTCGACGATGCTGGCCGCCGCATTCGCGCTGTCCACGGCCGGTCAGGTGGTGAAGTTGAGCCTGGACGCCACGGTGCAGGCCGACGTCGCGGACGATGTGCGCGGCCGGGTCTTCGCGCTCTACGACACCGTCTTCAATGTCGGCTACGTTCTCGCCGTCGCGCTCGCGGCCACCCTGGTCCCCCCCAACGGCCACGCACCGCATCTCCTACTGATCGGTGCCGCCGCCTACCTCACCGCAGCCGTTCTCTACCCCCTCATCGATCGCCACCCCGTGGCCGTCCCCCGACATGGGGACATAACGGGGTGAATGGGAGCTGTTTTAGCCCGTTATGTCCCCATGTCGGCGGGAGGTCAGGGTTTGAGAAGAGATGCAGGGTTGGATGTCAGGGCGGACAGTTGCGGAATCTGGAGGGCTGACCAGGGGCTGATCGCCCAGGGGGCAGTCTCCGCCAGGGTGGCCACGTCGAGCCAGGGTGCCC
>JAODNG010000229.1 GCA_025465385.1 Pseudonocardiales bacterium | reverse complement strand
TGGGTGTCCTGCCGTGGAGCCCGCTGGTCGGCGGGCGGCTCACCGGCAAGTACCGCAAGGGACAGGACG
The DNA here is from genome assembly GCA_025465385.1 of Pseudonocardiales bacterium. GTDB lineage: Bacteria > Actinomycetota > Actinomycetes > Mycobacteriales > Pseudonocardiaceae. The sequence continues at coordinate 16,042 of JAODNG010000229.1, read as the reverse complement.
CGCCGACGCCTTGGCCGTGCTTGCCGAACAGACTGAGATCTCCCTGATTCACCTTGCGCTGGCCTTCGTGATCCAGCACCCCGCCGTGACGGCACCGATCATCGGTCCACGCACGATGCAACACCTGGAATCTCAGCACGGCGCCGTCGACGTGACGCTGTCCACGGACGTGCTCGACCGCATTGACGAGATCGTCCCGCCCGGCGTCACGCTGTCACGTTCCGACGCGGGCTACCTGCCCCCCGCACTATCAGATCCGTTCCTGCGCCGCCGCCGCACCGCCTGAATCCTGTCACGTTCAAAAGCTCGACGCCCTGGACGATAGTGCCCTCAGCGAGGCGCAGAAACCTGACATCGCGGACACCGAGGATGCGCACCGCTGCCTGCTGTTCAGAGCGCCGGATCCGCGGGATGTCCGCGCGCGGCACTGCGGGGTCGAACCCACCGGCGTCACCATCGGTGAGAACCAGGTAGGTCACCAGGATTCCGGCGGCAGACCAGCGGGCCACGGTGCCACCCGCCCAGAAGTCAGCGTCATCAGGATGAGCAACAGCCACCAGCGCACGCTGGACGCCGTCATCCGCCAGAACATCCACGGGATCACCCCATCGAAAGGTCTGTCGTCACGCTAGTGCTGGCCAGGCCGGTCGGCTCCACACGAAATAACACGTGGTCGACGTTGCCGCCGCTGAACGTATCAACGGCTCAGAAACTCTCGTGGCTGCTCCAGGTAGAAACTCACAGTCGAGACCACTGTGCACGGGTACCCCCGTCTCCACCGCCAATCACGCGGTGGTCGGCAATACTGGCACCGATCCTTGTTGGTCACCTGGTGTCTCTCAAGCAGTGCCAGGCACAACAACGCCAGCCGCACACATTCATCGTCTGGTGCTCGCTCGGCTGTGGCAACCGTCTGCTCCAATCGTTCCCGCAGTATCCGATGCCGAACCTCATACACGGTGCTCACAAATCCTGGTGAGGGACCGTGTCCGCACTGCCGTTCACGTCCTGATCAGCGGCGACCGCAACCTCTTCGTCAACTACCAATCCCACGTGTTCCGCCCGCGTCTGCAATAACCGTGCCATCGCCTCGAGCCGTTCAGCGAACACGTAATGCTCCTCGACAGTGGCGCTTTCATCCATAATGCGCATGGCCAGCGGCACGACATCGGTATTGAGCCGCCCCAGCTCAGCCAGCAGCAACCGGTCCTGCCGAATCACGGCTGCACCTGGCCGCCACGAAGTGGCGGCCGACTGCCAGCGATCACCCCGTCGAGTGGGCAGAGCACGAATTCTCCTTTCCCTGGATCATCTTGATACGGTCAGTCGCCAGCGTCGATGACCGCCGGGCGTCGGCCAATACCCTCTCGTAATCACAGATCAGTGGACTGCTATGCCACATTGACATAGCCAGCGTGGAGAACCTGGGCTACAGTCCAGCCGCTTTCATGCCTTTCGCGCGCGGACGGCCGGGCAAGCCACGGGGAGGAGCTGGGGATGAAGAGGCGTGCGGGTGATCGAATCTGCCTCGCATGCCGGGTAACCGCGCTGTCGCAGTACAACGCTGATCCGCTGTGCTCGGCGTGCGAGCGGGCGTCTCGCGACTCGGCACGGATGGCGCCGACCTGGTTGTGGGACTCCGACCCGATGCGCGAGGCGCTGGCCCGCGTCGACATTCCCGCAGTCGTTGCGATCTTCCGACATGTCTCCGGGCTCTCCCAGATGGAGTTGGGCAACCTGGTCGAGGGGTGGTCCCAGTCCCTGGTGTCCCTCACCGAACGGGGGCAGCGCGACACCCTCTACGACATCCGCAAGCTGCTCGCCTTCACCGACGCCGTCGGCATGCCCCGAATAGCGCTGCTGCCACTTATCCTCGGCCAATCGGATGCCATCCTGGAGAGCGACAACACAGTCCCGCTCCAGGGAGTCGACACCGTAGACATGGATCGTCGGGAGTTCACCACCTTGGCGGCCGGACTCGCCGTCTCCGCGCTGGTGCCGGCACCGACCCGGGCGAACGGGGCGGACCGAGCGCACGTGCGCTACCTGCAATCGATCCTAACGCGGCTGCGCACTCAGGACCGCACTGTCGGAGGTGGCGCCCTGCTATCTCAAGCGCTGCGATCTTTCGCTTATGCCCGCACAATCCTCGATGAGAGCGACCACACCGCGGCAGTCGGCCACGCTTTGCTCGTGGTCACGGCGGATCTGGCGACTCAAAGCGCGTGGTTCGCCTATGATGCAAACAAGCAGCCGCTGGCCCGCCGGATCTACCGGGAGGCCGTACTGTTGGCCGATAGCGCCGGTGCCGGCGAACAGCGGGTGCGTGTGTACGCCAATATGGCGCAGCAGTCCATCCACCTGGCTCGCGTCACCGGTCATCAGGGCTTTGCCCGGGAAGCGCTGCGGTTCACCAACCGCGCTGTGGATGCGGCCCGTCATGAGATTTCTCCCGCATTGCAGGCCCTCATTTCCTTGCGACAGGCCCTTGCGTACGCGCAGCTAGGTGACGACGTCGCGTTCCGCTCAAGCATCACGACCGCTCGCTGTGAGCTGGACCGCGGCCCCCACGAGGCAGACCCGACATGGACAAAGTTCGTCAGCCATTCGGAGATCACCGGTTACGAGGCGATGGCGAAAGCACAACTTGGCGCGCCTGATCAGGCAACCCTGCTCTACCAGGCAGTCCTCGACGACGCCGATCGGTCCCCTCGCGACCTGGCGTATTACCGGGCACTACTGGCCGGAATCTTGGTGCAGGCTGGCGACTACGACGAGGCGATCAGCCACAGCCTGACCCTCCTGTCCGATTTGGGCACGACAATGACATCAGTTCGCGTGCTGAGAGAGCTCCGTCCAGTCCGCGACGCCGCGGGGGCAGCAGATGACGCGGAATTCTGCGACCGGTTCGATACGGCGGCCCGCGCACTGAGCACGGTCTGAGGAGGAGCGTAGGTGAGCGGCGCCAGTGCAGTGCAGTTCCGTCGCTTCGATCGCGCCGGTGCTCGTGAGCAACGTGACATTGTCGCATTGATCCATCGGGACGCCTACGCTGCCGACAACGCCAGCCGTGACGCGTTTGCAGGCGAGAGCGCGTTCATGCAGCGCTTCGACGCCTACACCTCTCGCTCCGAGTTCGATCTCGTCATCGCCTACCGGTGCAACGAACCGATCGGACAAACTTGGGGATGGGCGTTGGGCCCTACCACCGCCTGGTGGGACGACCTCACCAGCGAGCCTGAGCCCGGCTTCACCGTGGAGGATGGACACCGGACTTTCGCCCTATCGGAACTCATGGTTCGACAGCGTTGGACCGGGCATGGTGTCGCCCATGCGCTCCATGACGAACTGCTCCAGCACCGCCGCGAGATTCGTGCAACGCTGCTCGTCCGTCCCGAGAACACCATGGCCTATAGGGCATACACCCGATGGGGATGGCGCCCAGTAGGGCAGTTACGCCCAAACTGGCCGGACGCACCCCTGATGGACGTGCTTATTATGCCATTGCCTCTCAGCAAGTAGGGTTGACGGCGCCCGCTGCCTTACGGCTTTCGTGTTTGCATATCCCGGTGCCGCGTCATGGTCACACGAATCAATGATCCGGCAGCCGAAGGAGGGAGTGCCGTGACGCGCGTCGGCATCACCGGCCACTCGAACCTCACCGTGGATTCAGCACCATTGGTGGCGGACGCGCTGCGGGCCAAACTGGCCGCGCACGTCAGCGGCGGTCTTGTGGGTGTCAGTTGCCTAGCCCGAGGCGCCGACCAGATCTTCGCCCGCGTGGTGCTGGAGCTAGGCGGAGCATTGGAGGTGGTGCTACCCGCGGCGGACTACCGCAGCCGCAAGGTCACAGTGGAGGACGCCGCAGTCTTCGATGAGTTGATGGGCCACGCGACGACGGTCCGCACATTGCCCTTCGAGACCTCCAACCGTGAGTCCTACCTGGGCGCCAGCGAACACCTGCTATCCACTACGGAGCTGATGGTGGCGGTATGGGACGGCGAGGCCGCCGATGGCCGTGGCGGAACCGGCGATGTCGTCGAGCGGGCCCGAGCGCTTAGCTTACCGGTGACCGTAGTTTGGCCCGTCGGAGCCGCGCGCGAAGTAGGCGAGACAACGGCCTAAGGCGTCAGACACATGCGCTGCAGACCTGTGCCGTCGGCAGGGCTGATTTGACTGGTGCGGCCGTAGGCTCGTCGCGGTGACGTCGAACTCACGAGTCCGCCGGCCGACCGCCGCCGCTGGGCTCGTCATCCTGCTTACCAGCACCGGAGTGCTGCATTTCGCGGCGCCCGCGTCGTTCGACATGATCGTTCCCGAGCAACTGCCCGGCGCCGCTCGCACCTGGACGCACCTGTCCGGGGTGGCCGAGTTGCTGGTGGCGGCGCTGATCGCGGTTCCACGCACTCGCCGGTTCGGTGGGTTGCTCGCCGCGCTGCTGTTTGTCGCGGTGTTCCCGGCCAACGTGAAGATGGTGATCGACTGGTCCGACCGGCCGGTCTGGATGCGCGCTCTGGCCTACGGGCGGCTGCCGCTACAGATTCCGCTAGTGCTGGCGGCTGTACTCGTCTACCGCCGGGCCGGGGTCAGGAGCGGCCGGTAACACGACGAACCGGCGCTGCGATAACGGAGCAAGGCCAGCCGTTTGCGCGACCGCACGCCGCTCGTCGTCCGCGGGGGCTCGCTCCACGAGTGCGCGGCACGTCAGTTTCTGACCGCTTGTCGCGCCGGTTTCCTCACCGGGCGCACGCGACACTCCGCCGCAGGTGCACCGTTTGCTGCCGTCGTGGCCCTACCGTTACTTTCCGTCCGTCGTAGATCACGATCTGGTTGCGAGCAGGTGTCGTTCCGGTGCCCCCGGAAGCCGGAACGGCTGCAGTCCCGCCCCACGCACCAGGTCCCGGCGCGGAAGGGACCTAGAGTTGGCGCGTCACCGCTCTCCACGCGGCTGTCGGCAACATCCGGAGCTGGTGTTCCCCTCCACACCCGACTCCAAACCTCGCGGCACGCATCGTGTGCCCCGGCCAGGTCCGGCACTACGGGGTCGCGCCGTGACGGCGGCCGTTGCCGCTGGTGCTATGGCCGTCGCCGGTCACTCCATGCACGCCGCCACAGCCGTGGCATCTGAGCAGGTCGCCGACGTCGCGCCGGCCGCGGTAACCGGTCCGTCCGTGGAACCCGAGATGCTGCAGATCGGCCTGCCGCGTGACGCCGCAAGCGGCGTATCAGCGCTGCGCCGCGCCGTCGAGCGGGCGGACCGGGCGACGGCCTATCAGGAGGCCCTGCGCAATCGTCTCGGGCAGCCCTATCAAGCCGGCAACAGCCACAGCCTCGATGGTTGGATCGCCAAGGCCCTTGGGCTGATGGGACTGCCGCAGGCCCTCGCACCCGGCGTCAAGTCGATCATCATGCACGAATCTGGCGGGAACCCCAACGCGATCAACAACTGGGACAGCAACGCTGCGGCGGGCAACCCTTCGCAAGGGCTTATGCAAACCATCCCCAATACCTTCAGAGCCTGCGTGCTGCCCAGTCTCTCCAACCGATCAATCACCGATCCGGTGGCCAACATCACCGCTGGGATCCGCAGCATGATCGCCCACCACGGCATCGGCGCTGTGATGGCCGGTGGCCGGCGCGACGCCCGTGGCAACTACATCGGCTATGGCGGCGCTGGCTGCTCGTCCTATGACCTCAATGAGTACGCCTCTCAGCTACGCAACCTGTGGACCGATGAGCCACTGCCCGTGGCGGCAGCGGCTCATCACACAGCGACTGCTGGCACAGCGACTGCTGGCACAACGGCTCCTGCAACAACGGCTCCTGGCACAACGGCCCCTGAGACCGTGCCCGCGACCCAGTGATCACGCTCGCTGGGTCGACCGGTTGGGGGCGGTTCACCGAGGATGCTGCGGCGTTGGCCCGGCGGACAGCCCACGATCCGGTACCGCCGCCGCATGTCGTGCTGGTCGTTAGAGCCGGTGCTCCGACAGTGTCCGCGTGGACGGGCGCAATTACCCCAGCTTGTCGTAGTGGTGCAACGTCCGCACGGTCAAGCCGGTCAGCCGGGTGAGTTGGCCCACTTCCAGGTCGAACCGTCGACGTCGGCCATCGGGTTCTCATCTCCTCGTGCCCCGCCGGTTGCGGTAGCCCAGCGAACGCTCAGTCCTCACGCCACGTCAGGTGCAAGTCCCTGTGCCCGCGACACGTCCGCACGTCCGGGAAGGTTGCGGAGATCGTGGACGTTGCCTGCTTGTGACGCCGACGTGAGGAGAGTGTTGTGACATCTGAGGTGGAGCGAGTCTTGGTAATCGCAGCACATCCGGACGACGTGGACTTCGGATCTGCTGGCACCATCGCAACCTGGACTGACGCGGGCCTCGAGGTGTCCTACTGCATCGCGACCGATGGCGACGCTGGGGGTTTCGACCGGGGAGTGCCCCGCTCGGCGATCGCCGGTATCCGGCAGGACGAGCAGCGCAAGGCGGCCGCCGCAGTAGGCGTCACGGACGTCGAGTTCCTCGGCTACCCCGACGGTCAGCTGGTCGTGAGCATTCCACTGCGGCGCGACATCACCCGCGCCATCCGCAGGGCTCGCCCGGACCGGGTGGTGGTCCCGTCTCCGCAACGCGACCTGCGAAATGTCTATGTCAGCCACCCCGATCACCAGGCGACTGGCGAAGCGGCCTTGTGTGCGGTCTACCCCGACGCCCGCAACCCGTATGCCCACCCTGAACTGCTCGCTGAGGGACTGGAAGCACATACCGTGCCCGAAGTCTGGGTGGCGAGCTCCAACGACCGGGCTGACCATTACGTCGACATCACCGACACCTTTGACCGCAAGATCGCGGCACTGCGCGCCCACGCCAGCCAGACTGCCCACATGACGGGCTTGGAGGAGCGGATGCGAGGTTGGGGCGCCATGCAGGCCCAGGCCGCTGGCTGGGCGCAGGGTCGGCTGGCGGAGGGCTATCTCGTGCTCGACACCCGCTGATGCGGATGTGCGTCGTCGCTGCCGGTGAGCAGCACGTGAGCCACCAGCTCGGGATTGTCGTTCATCGGGACGTGCCCGCAGCCAGGCAGTCGCAGCAGCCGGACGTGCGGGATCAACCGGATGACCGATTCGGCCCGTGGCCGCCGCATCAACCAATCTCGCGATCCCCACGCGATGGTTACCGGCACGTCAGGCACCTGACCAGCAAAGATGATCTTGTTGCCGGCGGCCAGGGTGGGACCGAAGCCGACCGCATCAATCATTGCCTGCATGTCGTCGAGCAGCACCTGGGGCTCGAGCAGGTCCGGACGGCCGAACAGGATGCCGCACATGAGGGTGCGCCCGGCCGCTGACCGGGACAATCTCAGCGCAAGCTTCGGGGGCATGTACAGCGCGGCGAGGTGAACTGACCGCACCGCGCACAGCGACATCCGCCGCCCAAGCGGGCTCCACAGTCCCGCTGGGGACAGCGCCGTCGCGCTGCTGACCATTCCCTGCTGGGCGAGCACGAGGGAGACCAAGCCACCCATCGAGTTTCCCGCCACGTGCGGCCGGTCCAGCCCGAGGTCCGAGAAGAACTCCTTGAGCACGATGACCGCGGTGTCGAGCTCGTATGATAGGTGGTCGGGCAGCGGAGGGGACTCGCCGAATCCCGGGAAATCTACCGAAATGACGTCGCGGTGCTCGGCCAACCGCTGCTCAACCGGGAGCCACGCTTGCCGCCGGTGTCCAGCCCCATGCAGCAAGACGAGCGGCGGTCCCGCGCCACACCGGTGATATGCCAGCTCCACCCCGACACTGTATCGATATGTAACCCGCCAGTAACTAGTGCTCTAGGGTATGTGACCATCGTGGGAGAATTGTTAACCGACTCGCGCGTCGCCCGTCGGGTGGCTGCGGTGCCGCAGATCCGCTACCCGCAGGCGTTGCCGATCAGTCAGCACATCGGCGAGATAGCCGCGGCGATCCGGGACCATCAAGTGGTGGTGATCGCCGGGGAGACTGGCTCGGGGAAGACCACCCAGATCCCCAAGATCTGCCTGGAGCTCGGCCGCGGGATCCGGGGAACCATCGGGCATACCCAGCCGCGCAGACTGGCAGCGCGCACGGTAGCTGAGCGCATCGCCGAGGAGCTGGACGTGCCGATCGGTGGTGCCGTTGGCTGGAAGGTGCGATTCACCGATCGGGTATCCGAGAACACCCTTGTCAAGCTGATGACCGACGGCATCCTGCTGGCCGAGATCCAGTCCGATTCGCTGTTACGGCAATACGACACGCTGATCATCGACGAGGCACACGAACGCTCGCTGAACATCGATTTCATCCTCGGCTACCTCAAGCAACTCCTGCCTCGCCGACCCGACCTACGGCTGATCATCACCTCGGCGACCATCGACCCCGAACGGTTCTCCCGATATTTCGACGGCGCACCGGTAATCGAGGTCTCCGGCCGCGGCTTCCCGGTAGAGATCCGGTACCGACCCTACGGAGTGGACCGCACCGACGACCGCGACCAGACTCAGGCGATCTGCGACGCGGTGGCCGAACTGCGCGCCGAGGGCCTCGGTGACATCCTGGTCTTCCTGTCCGGTGAGCGAGAGATCCGCGATACCCAGGATGCGTTGCACGCGCTGGACCTGGCGAATACCGAGATCTTGCCGCTGTATGCGCGGCTGTCGGCGGCCGAGCAGCACCGGGTGTTTCAGCCGCACCGGTCGCGCCGGATCGTGCTGGCCACCAACGTCGCCGAGACGTCGCTGACGGTCCCGGGGATCCGGTACGTGATCGATCCCGGCACGGCCCGGATCTCTCGGTACAGCCGCCGCCTGAAGGTGCAGCGGCTGCCGATCGAACCCATCTCCCAGGCCTCGGCCACCCAGCGCGCCGGACGGTGCGGGCGTACCAGCGACGGCATCTGCATCCGGCTGTGCTCGGAGCAGGACTTCCAGTCGCGACCCGAGTTCACCGATCCGGAGATCGTGCGCACCCATCTGGCGTCGGTGATCCTGCAGATGGCGGCGCTGAACCTGGGCGAGGTGGCCGCCTTCGGTTTCATCGACCCGCCGGACCGCCGGCAGATCTCCGACGGCGTCGCGCTGTTGCGCGAGTTGGGGGCTCTTCAACAGGAGTCCCCAACCTTGCGGCTCACCCGGATCGGACGCACGCTGGCGCAGCTGCCGCTGGATCCTCGGCTGGCCCGGATGTTGGTTGCGGCCCACGAGAACGGTTGCCTGCGCGACGTCCTGGTAATCGTCGCGGCGCTGTCCATCCAAGATCCTCGGGAGCGCCCAACTGGTGCCGAGGCGGCGGCCGACGCCCAGCATGCCCGGTTCGTTGACAAGACCTCCGACTTTCTCGCCTACCTCAACCTGTGGCGCCACGTCGAGGAGCAGCAGCGAGTCCTGTCGTCGAGCCAGTTCCGCAAGTTGTGCAAGTCGGATTTCCTGCATTACCTGCGAGTCCGGGAATGGCAGGATCTGCACGGGCAGCTGCTGCGGATCACCCGCGACCTCGGAATGAAGCCCGATCCGTCCCTTCCCGGCGCGCGTGTGGACCCGCAGCAGGTGCACGTCTCATTGCTGGCCGGGCTGCTCTCACACATCGGGCTGCTTGATCCGGAAATCCGCGACTACCTCGGCGCGCGCGGTGCACGATTCGCGGTCTTTCCCGGATCGGCGCTGTTTCGCAAGCCGCCGCGCTGGGTGATGGCCGCAGAATTGGTGGAAACCTCCCGGCTATGGGGTCGGATCGCCGCCCGGATCGATCCGCAATGGGTGGAACCGCTGGCCGGGCACCTGGTCAAGCGCAGTTACAGCGAGCCGCATTGGGAACGCAAACGCGGCACGGTGGTGGTTTACGAGAAGGTCACGCTCTACGGCATCCCCATCGTCGCATCCCGCAAGGTCGATTACGGGAGAATCGATCCGGAGCTGTCTCGCGAGCTGTTCATCCGGCATGCACTGGTCGAGGGTGACTGGGAGACTCGGCACGCCTTCTTCCAGGCCAACCGGGCGCTGCTCGACGACGTCGGGGAACTCGAAGCGCGAGCTCGTCGGCGCGACATCCTGGTTGACGACGAGACCCTGTTCGACTTCTACGACCAGCGCATTCCCGCGGAGATAGTCTCGGACCGGCATTTCGACAGCTGGTGGCGCAAGGTCAGGAAGACCCAGCCGGACCTGCTCGACTTCAAGCCCGCAATGCTGATCACCGGGGATGGTGTCAGCGAGTCGGACTACCCCGACTCGTGGCCACTGGGCACGCTGGCGCTGGACCTGTCCTACCAGTTCGAGCCGGGTGCCGCCGCTGATGGGGTGACCGTGCACGTGCCACTGCCGGTGCTCAACCAGCTCACCGCCGGGCCCTTCACCTGGCAGGTCCCCGGACTGCGCGAGGAGCTGGTGATCGCGCTGCTGAAGTCACTGCCCAAGCCGGTGCGCAGGATGGTCGTACCGGTGCCTGACCACGCCAAGGCTTTGCTGGCCCGAATGACCCCCTATCGCGAACCCTTGCTGGACGCTCTGGAACGCGAGCTCGCGGAGGCGGGTGTGGCGGTGCGTCGCGAGGACTGGCGGCTCGACCAGGTTCCGGAGCATCTGAAGATCACGTTTCGGGTGTTCGACGGTGACCGCACACTGGCCCAAGGCAAGGACCTCGGGGCGTTGACCCGCCAGCTGCAGCCGCAGTTGCGGACCACCCTGTCCGCCGCGGGGGCCGGGCTGCACCGCCGCGGTCTGCGCAGCTGGGATATCGGGACGCTGCCGCAGACCTACCAGCAGGAACAGGCCGGTTACCTGGTCACCGCGTACCCGGCACTAGTAGACGAGGGCGACACCGTCGCCATCGCGTTGCTGCCCACCGAGGCGGAGCAGCGGCGCGCCATGTGGGCGGGCACCCGCCGGCTGCTGTTGCTGGCAGTCCCCGGATTGATCAAGTCGGTGCAGCGCGGGCTTGACCGGCAGACCCGGCTGGCGCTGGTTCGCAATCCGGACGGCAGTACCGAGGCATTGCTGGCCGACTGCATCGACTGTGCCGCCGACGCGTTGATCGCCGCCTGCGGTGGGCCGCCTCGCGACGAGGACGGCTTCGCCCTGGTGGCCGACCGGGCCCGCAGTGAACTCGCTGACGCGGTGCGCGCCGTGCTCGCTCACGTTCAGCGGATTGTGACCCAGGCGAACACCGTCGAGACGCGGCTGGCCGAGCTCACCGGGCCGGTGTTCCAGCCCGCGGTCGCGGACGTCCGCGCGCAGTTGGCCGATTTACTCGCACCTGGCTTCGTCACCGCGACCGGCGCGCAGCGACTTCCCGACCTGACCCGTTACCTGCTGGCGATCGCGCGCCGGCTGGACAAGCTGCCCCGCGATCCGGACCGCGACCGCGACTGGATGTACCGGGTGCAGACCGTCGCGCAGCGATACCAGCAGTTACGCCGGCAATCGGGCAACAACGGGGCCGGCGAAACCCAGGAGCTGCAACGAATCCGCTGGATGATCGAGGAGCTGCGGGTCAGCTACTTCGCCCAGGAGCTACGAACCCCGTACCCGGTGTCGGACAAGCGGATCTACCAAGCGATGGACGAGCTGGCCAGGCCGTGACGTCTACCAGCGCCGGACGCGAGAACCTTGATGCTGATCACGTGTCACGGTACGACTCGAAAGAGAACGCCGGCGCCGCAGCGGAGGTGCGGTTCCTCACCAGGCTCGGTCTGACGCCGGAGTCCTCGATGACCTCCCGCTGCTTGACGCATCTCAGGGCAGACGGCGTGCCGGGCGCAGGCACGGCGAAGGCGACCGGGTGCGGCCGCACTGGGTGGCCACCGACGTAAGATGCGTCACCGCAGCCGCATGTGCAACCGGACGGTGGTTCCGGTGCCTATTTGACCGGTCGGTATCTCGACCAGATCGCACAGCGAGTTGACCAGCATTAATCCGCGGCCGTGCGGCCCGGCCTCGTCGGGCGGCATCCGGCCGACCAGCCGGTCGTGCAGCTGTCCGCTGTCAGTGATCTCGCAAATCAAGCTGTCGGTGTCAGGGTCCTGCCAGACCGAGAGGACACCCGATGCGTGAGTGTGCTCCAGGGTGTTGGTGGCGACCTCGTTGACCGCCAGGCACAGATCGGGCACCCGGTGCGCCGGCAAGCCAGCTCGCAAAGCCAAATCCTGGACGAACAATCGCAGCGCCCGCAGCTCGGTGAGCGATGAGAAGACCCGCATGTCACCCCACCAGTCCGGGGGGTCGGGCAACGTCCGCAGGCTCGCGTCTGCGACGGCACGGGGATCCCGGTAGTCAGCGCTGATCTCCCGCCGGTCCTGCTCGATCAGCACCGGATGGGCCTGGCGGGACTGAGCCAGCGTAGACGTGTCCAGCCCGTGGCGGTCGTATGGGCACAGGATGGTCGCCTCATAGTCCGCCAACGCGATGTTGATCAGCGCTTCGTGTTGCAGCGCGGCGCGGCACTCCGCCGCGGACCGGCCCGGCCAGATCGGTTCGTCGACGATACGGACCCGGCGCTCTGGATGATCCCGGACAAACGCGTGCAGCACCGTGCGGATGATCCGGCCCGGGTTGCGACCCGCCTCGGTCATGTCGATGAACTTGACGCACTCGGCGTCGGATCCGAGTGCCGATCGCAGCAGGTCAAGGTGTAAGTGTGGGACCGCTGCCAGCGACGGTTGGGCCAGCTCGAAGCCCTCCCGAAGAAAGGTCGTAACGGCCATGGCGTAGTCGTCTGCGTCGCGGTAGAACAACGCCTCGTGCATCAGGCCGGTGTCTCGGGCTAGCGCTGCGTCTGGGGACGGGCCTCGTCGAGCGTCGTCAGTCAGCACCGCGCAATCACCTCTTAGGCTGGTCTTCGTCTGCCTTGGCGGCAGAGAATACAACGCAAGTGACCGAAACACACCTCGAATGAGCGACAACGGCGGCGGGGCAACCAGAGGAGGAACATCGTTACATGCACCGTCGGTTGTTCGAGGCCGAGCATGAGGCCTTCCGCGAGAGCGTCCGTGCCTTCCTGGCCAAGGAGGTCAGGCCGCATCTCACGGCCTGGGAGGCCGATGGCATCGTGCCTCGGGAGCTGTTCACCACCGCCGGTGCGGCCGGCTTTCTCGGCATGGCGATCCCGATGGAATTCGGTGGCGGCGGAGTGGCCGACTTCCGGTTCAACGCCGTGCTGGACGAGGAGATCATGGGCGCCGGGGCCGCCGGCGCGGGGCTCGGCCTGAGCCTGCACAACGACATCTGCCTGCCGTATTTCCTCGATCTCGCCACCGAGGAGCAGCGGCAGCGGTGGTTGCCGGGGATCGCCTCCGGCGAGCTGATCACCGCCATCGCGATGACCGAGCCGGGGATGGGCTCCGACCTGGCCGGTATGGCCACCACCGCGTATCGCCAGGCTGACCATTACCTGGTCAACGGATCGAAGACGTTCATCACCAACGGCATCAACGCCGATCTGGTCATCGTCGCGGTGAAGACTGACCCTGCGCAGCGACATCAGGGAATGAGCCTGCTCGTGGTGGAGCGGGGGATGGCGGGCTTCGAGCGCGGTCGCAAACTGGTCAAGCTCGGTCAGCACGCCCAGGACACCGCCGAGTTGTTCTTCCGTGATGTGCGGGTGCCCGTCAGCAACCTGCTTGGTACGCCGGGTCGCGGATTCATTCACCTGGTGGATCGGCTTCCTCAGGAGCGACTGTCGATGGCCGTCGCCGCGGTGGCTGCGGCACGAGCCGCGCTGGACCTGACGCTGGCCTACGTCAAGGATCGCAAGGCCTTCGGCCAGCCGATCGGCGCCTTTCAGAACACCAGGTTCCGGTTGGCTGAGATGGCCACCGAGATCGACATCGCGCAGACCTTCACCGACCGCTGTATCGAAGCTCTCAATGACGGCGAATTGACCGTGGTCGACGCCGCCAAGGCCAAGTGGTGGTGCACCGAGTTGCAGGGCCGGGTGGTCGACGGCTGCGTGCAGCTGCACGGCGGCTACGGCTACATGCTCGAGTACCCCATCACCCGAGCCTTCGCCGACGCCCGAGTCACCCGGATCTACGGCGGGACCACCGAGATCATGAAGGAAGTAATCGGCCGGTCACTGGGCTTATGACCGGCAAGCCGGCAGCCGAATCCGGCTAACCCGTATGCCCCACTGAGGTACATCAGTTGGGGTGAATGTGGCTGTGCAGCGGTACGTACCGGCTTACTTCGGCGATGTTTTCACTGAGCACATCAACTTCCGATTGATCAGCTCCCGGAACCAACGCGGAGAGGCGGCCCAGCATGACGAGCTACGGTGGCGAGGCAGTTGCCCACGACATGTTCGCGTTGCTGCATGAGGCCGCGGCGCCCGTGGTAACCCGCTGGAACTACTGCACCGATGATCCCTACGCCGTGACCGTCGAGATCCAGACCCGCGGCAACCGTTTCGTCGACTGGGTGCTGGCCCGCGACCTGCTGGTGGAGGGCCTGGAAGCACCTGCCGGGATCGGTGATGTCCGGGTGCGCCCCGCCGATATGGGGGAATGGGAAGTGACGCTGGTCGAGATCCGGTCACCCGACGGGCATGCCGTGCTGGAGGTGGACCGCGACCTGTTGCGGCAGTTCGTCCAGGCCACGATCGACGCCGTCCCGCTGGGCAGCGAGAGCCTAGCCGTCGACATCGATGCCGAGATCGAGAAGATCACCAGGAGCTGCGCGGACTGAGCCGCTGGTGGGCTGTCACACCACCAAGGCGTGGCGGCGGTCATGTGTCAGTGGGTGAGTCCTCGGGTGCGGAGGACTCGGCGCTCCAGGGGGGCGAAGATGAGCAGCTCGATGGCGACGCCGACCACGAGGATCACGAAGATCGAGGTGATCACGAGGTCCATGGCGTTGAGTTCCCGGCCGATGTTGAGCAGCTGACCGAGCCCGATGCCTAACGCAGGCGAGTAGGTGATGAGTTCGGCCGCCATCAAGGAGCGCCAGGAGAACGCCCAGCCCTGCTTGAGACCGGCCAGGTAACCTGGCAGCGCCGCTGGCAGCAGCACGTGCCGGATCCGGCCGACGGTGCCCAGCCCCAGCACCCGGCCCACCTTATCGAGCAACGGCGGCACCTGGTCGAACCCGGCGAGTAACCCGTTGGCGATGGAGGGCACGGCGCCGAGCAGCACCACCGCGTAGATGGCGGCGTCGGACAGGCCGAACCAGATGATCGCCGCCGGGACCCACGCGACCGACGGCAGGCTCTGCAGCCCGCTGACGAACGGACCGATCGCGGCGCGTAGCCACCTGCTCCGCCACATCGCCAGCCCCAGCACGGTGCCGACGGCCAGCGACGCCAGGAATCCTAAGGCGCCCCGTGACACGCTGATCGAGATGGCGTCCCAGGCCCGGCCGTCGCGGATCGTCTGGTCGAGAGTCCAGAACACGTCGAGGGGGCTGGGCAGCGCGTAACTCGGTTTGAGGTCGGTGCTGTACGCGAGCTGCCACAGGCCGATAAATGCGACCACCGCCACAATGGGTGGCAGCACCGAGCGCAGGAAAACCGCCCCTGGACCGGGTCGCGGTGGCAGTGTGGGCGCCTCCAAAGCATCGAGACCAGCCTCGAACGCCCGGTGATCCTGCGCTGCCACCGTCGTGTCATCAACGGGCATGGCGGCTGATCTCCGCTCGGAGGTGATGGGTGATCTCGGTAGCCAGGGCACTCACTCCCGGGGACTCGATCGCCCTGGGTTGGGTCATCTCGACCCGCCACTCCCGGACGATACGACCCGGTCGGGAGCTCATCAGCAGTACCCGCTGCCCCAGCCGGACGGCTTCGCGCACGTTGTGGGTGACGAAGACGACGGACAGCCCCTGCTCTGACCACAGCCGGATGAGCTCTTCGTGCAGCGCGTCGCGGGTGATGGCGTCGAGTGCGGCGAACGGCTCATCCATCAGTAGCAGCCGGCTGTCCTGGGCCAGGGCGCGAGCCAACGCCACCCGCTGGCGCATCCCACCGGAAAGTTCATGCACCCGCTTGCGACCCTGCCCGGTCAGGTTCACCAACGTGAGCAGCCGCTCGGCCTCGGCACGGCGC
>JAODNG010000135.1 GCA_025465385.1 Pseudonocardiales bacterium | reverse complement strand
GTCCGGACCCGGCTCCAGCACGCCGGACGTGGTGGCCGTGATGTTCTCGATCACCTCGTCCGGGCCGGCGAGCAGCGCACGGAACAGCGCACACCGAGTGGCCAGCTCGGGTTGCGTCCCGACGTCGATCACCCGGCCGCCGTCGAGCACCGCGATCCGGTCGGCCAGCGCCAGCGAGGACCGGCGGTGTGCGATGAGCAAGGTGGTGCGCTGGGCGGTGACTCGACGCAGGGTGGCGTGAATGACCGCCTCGGTGGTGGCGTCAACCGCCGAGGTGGCGTCATCGAGCACGAGGATCCGCGGGTCCGACAGCAGCGCTCTCGCCAGTGCGATCCGCTGGCGTTGGCCGCCTGACAGGGTCAGCCCCCGCTCGCCGACCGGGGTGTCGTAGCCCCGCGGCAGCGCGGAGATGAACTCGTGCGCCGCTGCGTCCCTCGCCGCCCGGTGCACCTGTTCGTCGGTGGCGTCGGGGCATCCGTAGGCGATGTTGGCCCGCACCGTGTCGGAGAACAGGAACGCCTCCTCGAACACCATGCCTACCGACCGGCGCAGCGACGCCAACCGCAGCTGTCGGACGTCGACGAGGTGACCAAGCGGTCCGACCCGGATCGCGCCCTGCTGCGCCTCGTAGAACCGGGCCAGCAGCAGCGAGACGGTGGACTTGCCCGAGCCGGGCGTCCCCACCAGGGCTAGCGTCTCGCCCGGCTCGATGAGCAGCGACATCCCGTCGAGCACCGGTTCGCTGCGGGCGTACCCGAAATGCACCGCGTCCAGTTGCACCGCCAGCGGGCCGTTGGGGACATCGATCGCGTCT
Source organism: Pseudonocardiales bacterium (assembly GCA_025465385.1). Taxonomy (GTDB): domain Bacteria; phylum Actinomycetota; class Actinomycetes; order Mycobacteriales; family Pseudonocardiaceae. Next base: position 2,238 of record JAODNG010000135.1, on the reverse strand, counting down.
GGTGCATCGGTCACGTCGGGTTGAGAGTCGATCAGCTCGTAAACCCGCTCCACACCGGCCCGGGCCAGCTGCGCGAGGACCACCAGACTGGCGATCAACCGAGCCGGCCCGACGAGCAGCGCCAGGTACGCGGCGAAGGCCACGAAGGTCCCCAAGCTGATGCTTCCACGCAGTGCCAGCAGGCCCCCCAGAGCGAACACCCCCACCTGACCCAGCGAGGGCAACGCGGCCAGCGTCGGAGCGAAGGTTGCGTTGAGCCGGGCTGAGCGCATCCGTTCGGAGAACAGCGCCCGGGCCCGCTCCTCGAGCCGGGAAACGGCCCGGGCCTCCTGGCCGAAGCCCTTCACCACTCGCACGCCGGTGACGGTCTCCTCGACATGCTCGGCGATGTCGGCCGCGCGCTGCTGAGCCGACCAGGTCGCCGGAAACAGCGTGCGCCGAGTCCGGGTGGTGACCAGCCCGGCAGCCGGCACCACGATGAGCGCGATCAGCGTGAGCAACGGGGACAGCCACAGCATCGCGCCCAACGCGACGGCGAGCAGTACCAGCACACCCGCCGTCAGCGGGACTATTGACAGCAGGCCCTGCACCAGTTGCAGATCGGAGATGGCCCGCGAGACGACCTGGCCGGTGCGCAGGCTGTCCTGCTTGGGGCCGTCGAGCTTCTGCACCGCCCGGAACACGGCGTTACGCAGGTCGTGCTGCACGTCCAGAGAAAGCCGCCCGCCGAGGTAGCGGCGCACGAAGGCGGTTACCCACTGCAGGAGCGCCGCTGCGACCAGCGCGGCGACCAGCCAGCCCAACCGCGCAGTGGTATGCGCAACCGCGTCATCTACCGCCAGCCGGGTGATCAGCGGGGTGATGGCCTCCATGCCGACTCCGATACCGGAGGCGAGCAGAGCCGCTACGGCGACCTTCGGGTGGCGCCAGCAGGCTGCCGCGAGCCGGCGGATCCAGCCGACCCGCTTCGCAGGGATCTGCTCGGGCACGATTGCCAGGTTATGCGGCTGCCCTGACTGCGGCTGGCTCGTGGAACTCCGGTGCCGACCAGTGGATCAAACGTGATGGATGGATGCCTTGCCGCCCGGGCTGCGCGCCGCGCTCTTGCGCGCCACGGTGTGCTCGGCGACCGCCGCCTCGAGCTGACGCGGGACCACCAGCACCTGGCGCGGTCGGCAGAAGGGATTGGCATTCTTCGCGGCCCGTTCGAGCGGCTCCGTGCCATCGCCGATGAGGTGACGGTGCGCGGTGACCCATACGTCGCAGGGCCAGCGGCGGCGGCGCAGCCAACCTGAGCAGACAGGGCAGCGGCCAGTGGCGTCCGGCTGGTGTTGGACGAGCAGCTCCCGCCAGCCGTCGGTGATGGTTTGGATGTGCCTGCGCGCCAACGGTGCCGACAGCGTCGCACCAGCCCGCGCGGCGATTTCCTCAACGGCCGCCAACCGCTCCAACACCGCTCGTCGCACCCGACGATCCACTACCTACCTCCTCGTCGCTCCCCGACCTGACCGAGGGCGCACCTGACATGCATAACGACTCGGTCGAAACGGCGTGACGCCGCTGTGCACTGTCTACCGGACTCCGCTCGCGGACTTAACCCCCCTCACCCTGACATCGCGATGCCGTGAGGCGACCCTCCAGATCAGTGCAACCGATCGAGAGCCGTTTAGCAAACGAGCATATTTCGAGGTCAGCGGCCCAGGTACGGCATCGACGGGACCTGGGTAACCATCGACGTCCGGTCCAGCGTCCGGGATCTGTCACGGTTGGTGATCGCGTCACCGCGCAAGTGCACCCGGATTGCCTAGTATTCGCAGGGAGCCCACCAACCCGTCAGCGGCCCGTCCCTGCGCGGGTGGGGCCTGGTCGCTCCGGCCAAGAAGGCGAGTCCCACCGTCGAACCGCCAGCTGAGGAGGATGCCGTGCGCGTCGAGGTCAATCCGAGCATCTGCGAGGGCCACGGGCAGTGCAACGCCGTCGCACCAGAGATCTACGACTTGGACGACGGTGGCTACTGCGTGATCAACAATTCGGAGGTTCCCCGAGATCTGGAGTCGCAAGCTGAGCAAGGTGCCCTGGCTTGTCCAATGCTGGCCATCACGATTACTCGCTGAGCGCTGCGTGCTGACATGAACCCGGGCAACCAGGAGACTTCGACGGGGTCGACGAGGTAGAAATGACGGGTCGAAAAGATCATCTGGGACCGATCGTGAAGTGCCGACTTCGGAAGGCGCTTGG
>JAODNG010000070.1 GCA_025465385.1 Pseudonocardiales bacterium | reverse complement strand
TCGGGGCGGCGATTAGGTCGCGGTTGCGCCGGATCCAGCCCGGTGCAGCCGCTGTCATCGCAGCTGCCCGTTAGGGCGAAGGTCGGCCACCAGCGAGTCCCACCGCAGCGCACCCCGGGGTTGGCCGTCGTCATCGACTACCACGACCACCGGAGCGTGGCCGTCGAGCATGACGTCGACGGCGTCATACACAGTGGCCGACAGTGGCACCGTCACCAGCGCCGGAGGTCGTTCGGATCCGGGCACATGGTGCCACGCCGACGGGCGACCCGCGTCGTCCACTGACAGCACTGGACGGTCCTTTGCCGCAGCGCCGGCACCGGAGATCACGATCTCCGCCAGCTCCAGCTGGCTGATCGGCAGCAGGGACAGACGGCGGACGGCGGCGCCGCTGCCGACAAACTCGGCGACGAAGTCGTCGGCGGGATGGGCGAGCACCTCGCTCGGAGTGTCGTATTGCGCTAACCGTCCGCGAGCAGCGAATACCGCGATTCGATCTCCCAGCTTCACGGCTTCGGACAGATCGTGGGTGACGAAACAGATGGTCTTGGCGACCTGGCGTTGCACCTCGAGGAACTCGTCCTGCAACCGCTCCCGGGTGATCGGGTCGATGGCCCCGAAAGGCTCGTCCATCAGCATCACCGGGGGGTCGGCCGCCAGCCCGCGGGCCACGCCGACGCGTTGCTGTTGCCCGCCGGAGAGCTGCCGCGGGTAGCGGTCCCGGAAGTCGCCGGGCTCCATCCCGACCAAGTGCAGGAGTTCGTCGACCCGGCTGGTGACCCGGCGCTTGTCCCAGCCCAGCATCTTGGGCACCACCGCGATGTTGTCCGCGATCGTCAGGTGCGGAAACAGCCCCACCTGCTGGATCACATAGCCGATCCGCCTGCGCAGCTGGTCGCCGTTGGCGTCGGTGACGTCCTCGCCGGCGAGCAGAATACGTCCGGTGGTCGGTTCGATGAGCCGGTTCATCATTTTCAGAATGGTCGTTTTGCCGCACCCGGACGGCCCGATGAGTGTCACGATGGCGCCCTCGGGAACCTGGAGGTTCAGCTCGGTTACAGCCGGCTTCGACTGCTTCGGGTAGGTCTTGCTGACGCCTTCCAGCGCAATCATCGGACACCGCCCGGCCTCAGACACGGATCCCCCTGGGGGTGGTCAGCCGCCGGACGAGAACGAATACGATCTCGTAGCCCGCCGCTACCAGGAGGCATCCCAGCGTGCCGGTGATCACCTCGTTGAAGGAGTTGACGGCACCGAGGCGGGCCAAGCCGTCCTGCAACGGCTTGCCGAAGCCGGGGCCGTTGATGATGGCCGCCACCACTGCGATCGAGATCACGATCAGTACCGCGACCCGGATCCCGGATATGATCACCGGCCAGGCCAGCGGCAGCTGCACCCGCAGCATCCGGCGTACCGGGCCCATCCCGACGCCGCGTGCTGCTTCCAGTACAGCGGGATCCACCCCGGACAGCCCGGCCAAGGTGTTGCGCAGCACCGGATAGACCGCATACAGGGTCAAGGCCACGATGCTCGGGGTGACGCCGAGCCCGAGCAGTGGCTGGAGCATGCCGAACAGCGCCAGCGAAGGGATGGTCAGCGCGGCCGAGGCGAACAGTAGCGCGGTCTCTCGGCTGCCCACCTGCAGGCTGCGCCGCCACGACGGCGGGGTGAGCTGGTTGGTATGCAGGACCAGCGCCAGCACCAGCGAGATCACGCTGGCCAACGCCACCGAGTAGCCCACCAGCAGGAAGTGCTGCTGAGCGTAAAAAATCAGTTCGGTGGCGTTCTCCGAGAGGTACCGCAGGTAGGACCCCATGTCGTGAGATTAACGTCGCATTTCGCAATACCCAACGTATGCGCAAAAGCGACCACGGCCCATTCTGATCATCGCTGAGGTAACACAGCGGCAGCGGTGCCGGAGAGCTGGAGCAGCGCGTCAAGGCGGGCAAGCGCTCGACTAATGCGGTGCCGCAGCTCGCGACGGCTGATCCAGCCCTGGGCGCGGTACCGGTGGTCCTGGGCGAGCATCACCAGTACTGCGAGCGCCTCGGCGAGCTCCTCGCGCTGGTGCGCGGGTAACTGGCGGATGAACTCCAGTTGCGCGTTCACCAGGCCATCCAGGAAGGCGGCCTCCTGCGCTACGGCGTGACGTCGCCTTGCCCCCATATGCAGCGCCTCCATTGCTCCAGTTGTGGTAACCATCGCGACCACGCCCCCCACCGTTACCTGCCAAGCCGGATCCAGCGCGTTCAGCTGCGTAAAACCTGCTGTGGTAACGCCGCCGAGCCCGCTGAATGCGGGATACGGCCGGGTGAGGTGGATCAGCGGTGACGGAGGCGGGCAGTGGCTAGCAGGGTCGGGTCTACTTGACGGCGGCCTTGGGTGAACTGGGTCCGGGCGAAGGGGACCATGAGCAGTGGTTGGTCGTCACCGATGAGGTCGCTGTAGACCGGCAGGAAGTTGCGATGGTCCAGGCTCACCAAGAACTCGGCGCACAGCAGCCCCCGGCCGTCCAGACATCCGGTGCCGTGCCAGGGCAACAGGGTGGAGCCGCCGAGGTAGGAGAAACCACTGCAGCCTGCCCGGGAGGCCACGGTGGCGAGCCGAACATGCGGTGGAAAGCGCCCGGTGACTCCGACGGCGGCATCGGCCAGCGAGGCCGCAAGGAAGTTCACGGTGTCCTGCCATGCGCAGCCAAGCACCACACGCCGAGCCGAAGCAACCTCCGGGCACAGCTCCGGCGCGTTGAAGCCGTCGGGCCAGGCGAGCACCTCACAGGCCCACCGACGCGGTTCTACCCCGGCCCGGGCGGGCACCGGCACCGAGTAGACCAGCGAGGACAAGATGTCGCGGAACGACGGGACGTTGGCCAGCAGCGCGCGCGGCAGTTTCTCAACGAGTCGCTGATCGATCCCGATGGCACTGTCCAGCGGACGTGGGTTGCCGGCCAGCACGATGATCAGTTCGCGGAACCTGCGACGGTATTGCTCGCGCCGAGCCCAGCCGCGCGCACCCAGCAGCCGGGCGACGAAACACGACTGGTCGCAGAACCGCGTGGCATCGTCGAGCCCGAGCAGCTGGGCATAACGTCGCAGCTGCCGCCGGTAGCGCCGCATTTCCGACCAGCCGCGCGGTCGCGAGTACCCACCGTCGTTGAGTATCACCATCCGCAGGCCGGGCGGATATACCGCCGCGAAGGCATCGTGGAGCTCCTTGAGGCGTAGCAGCGCACCAAGTTCGGCCAGGTCGGGCCAGGGGCCGGCAGCTTTAAGCCCGTTGTCGTGCTGCTTGAACGGGAAACCGATGGTCAGGATAGTGATCGGCTGCCGGGTTTGGACGAACGGAAGCATCTGTGCCACCGCGGTGTCCAGCGGAAAACAGGAGCGTGAACCCTTGAGAAACCGGGACCGAGTCAGAATCCGGTGCAGTGCAGCCACTACGGCGTGCGGATCCTGGGGCGGGCAGCTGGGCGGATGGGGACCTGCCAGCCCACCTGTCGAGGCAGCGATGTACTCGATCGCGTTTTCCGCGAGACGGGCTGACGCGGCATCCGAACCGGCTCGCAAGGCGCTCAGCAGGGTGGCGAGCTCGTCGGCGTCCAGACGAACGGGCCATTGGTCCGCCCAGCTGGACGTGTGCAGCAGATGCAGCGGGAGCGCGCGCAGCGACCGCGCATGCGAGATCGTGAGGGCTGGGCCATGGGTGAGTGCCGGGGCGGTCTGCCTTGTACCGTTAGTGAGCGCCAGATCACCGAAGTGACACAGTCGGTTACTCGCGTTGCGGGACGGGGCCAGCGCTCCCGCCACCGATGGAGGGGCCGGCGACACAGGAATCGACAGTAGACGCCCTGGTAGATCAACACACTCTTTCAGCGCCGGACGGTTCGCCATCGGTCGGACAGCCGGCCCGCCCGGAGGCTGGCCATCCGGCGGTCGAACTCCGCCAGCACAGTGGGGGAGGACGTGGCCCGGGGGAATACTCCGGCGATCAGCTTGAGATCGCGAATACCGTGCAATATCTCGAAGCCGTCCCAGTCCCGCACATCAAACCCGTAGGTTTTGATGAAGTCGCGCTGGTGCGCGGCGGGCTTGCCCAACCGCACCCGGCTCACCGCGACTGGAGTCAGATCCCACTCCGGCGGGCCGACTGCGCACGAGTCGAAGTCGCACAGCACCGGGCGGTCTGGCCCGGGAATGATGTTGCCTACATGCGCGTCGCCGTGCACAACCGCAGGAGGTAGCGCGAACCGTAGTTCGGCGACTGCGGCAGCCAGGTCAGCGCTGCGGCACAGCAGGAAGTCGCGGTCAGCGGCGGCCATCGCGGTGGTGTGCCGCACTCGATTGTCGAAATCGGTGAGTGGATCCCAGGACGGCAACGACCGGCAGGGCAACGGCACCGCGTGCACGGCCCGCAACAGATTGGCCAAATCCGCGCCGCCCGGCACCGGGCCTACCGGCGGTACCGACTGCCACACGGTGGCAACGTGGTCACCGACCCGCACGGGCTGGCGGACACCGGGTAGCAAGCGAATCGCGGGCACGTCGTGTTCGGCGAACACGGTTGCCGCGGTGACCACCAGATTGGCGCGCCGTATGTAGGACGGCAAGGTGACCAATCTGACCACTACCGGGTCCCGAGCCAGCTGGAACACCGCGTTGTTGACATTGCGCAGCAATCGCGCCCCGACCGGATCAAGACCGAGCTCATCGCACACCGCGCGGAGCGCCGTGGTGAGCCGCTCGTCACAGCAGACCCCGGTCAGCACCGTCCCGGTCTGCTTCATCACACGCTTCGTTGTTGCCGGATCAGGTGCGCAAGGTCACGGGAGTCCGGGTTGGTGGACCTTCGGGCCGCTTCAATCTCCAATGGCTTGAGCCGATCGGTAACCCGCTTCGACTTCACCGCCGCCGCCGCCAGCAGGGCCCTGCGACCGACCTGGACACCGTGGTCCACATCGCCTTGACGCAGGTAGCTGGTGGCCAGCATGGTGAGGTTGAACGCCTGGCTGCGGCCCATCGAGTCGTCGTAGCGGGCCAGGGCCTGGCCGAACGCAGGGATGGCGACAGCCGCATGACGCGGATCGTAAGCCGCAAGTTCGTTGTGGACCGTGCCGATCATCGCGTACATATCGGTGTCGTTGTAGAACCTGGCCCAGTCGGGTGTGTCTTTCGGATCCGCCCTGGCCAGCTCGTCGCGAGATCGGCCGAGCAGCTTCTTGGCCTGCACGTCGTCGCCCATCATCGCGTACGCCCATGCTTCGTTGCCGCACAGCACCGCGACGGCCAGCTCCGAGCCAGAGTCCTGCGCGGCGATCTGGCCCAGCTGGAACCACTTCAGCGCGTCGTTGGCATCTCCGTGGTGCAGATAGACCCGGCCGATCCGGTACATGATATTCGACATCAGGCCCGAGTCGCCGGACTGCTTGGCGAATTCCAAAGCGGTGGCGAAGTGGTTGCGCGAGGAGTCCAGCAGCCCCACGTCAAAAGTCGTCCATCCAGCGAGATTCTGCAGGTCGGCCAGCGCCCGGAACAGTTGCAGTCGCACCGCTTCTGTACCTGATGAACCCAGGAGTCGCTGTGCCCAAGACAGTTGGGCGACGACTGCGTCACGACACGCTCCGCCGCCGAACTGGTAATCCAGAGCACGCATGGCTCTGGTGGCCGCCTCAACCTGCTTGACGTCCGCCATGCCGATGTTGCTCGGCGCTGGCGTCTGGGCAGGGCTGGGCAGCCATTGCCCGCGGTCAGCCCCCAGGACTGCAGTGCCGAACATCACGGCAGCTCCATGCGCCAGGAGCTTCCGGCGCTTCACTGACTCGTCCTCCTCCGCCAGCGCATCGTCGGACGGTCCGACCATGCTTGTCGCCGTCGCCGGGTCATAAGCCAGACCCATGTATCCCCGCGGGATACCGAGACCGCCGGAGATCCGCGCCAGCACGTCGTAGGCCATGACCTGCCGACCCTTGAGGATCTCCGAGACCTCGGATTGGGACTGCCCGGTCAGAGCTGCGATGTGCCGTTGCGAGATTCCTACCCGTCGAAGCAGGCGATAAACCGAGCTGATGTCGCGATCGGCCAGCGCCCGCTTCATCTCTGGTTCGTTCCAGTTCTCCAGAGATAGCCGGTTGTCGTGCGAGCCGGTCACGTTCATCTCGCCCCCTTGCCGTCCGACGGGCGACGTGTGCAGAGTAGGCATACTCATCGTCGCTGGTGAAGAGCACTTCGGCAAAGCTGATCGGCCGCACCTATCAGTTTGTGCCGTTCACCGTCATAGCATGTCCGATCAGCGCAGCGCAGCCCATGGCGGGTTTTCTCCGGCCCCTCGCTTTGTACGTTGAGGTGGCGCGACCAGGGAACCGTGTTCTGCCTCACTCGAGGAAAGTCGCGGCCCGAGCCAGGTCGGTACGGGTTGGGACGGCAGGAGGGCGGTTAGGTGGATCAGGTTCTGGGCCAGATGCTCCGGCAGGCAGTGTGGGAGCGGCTCGACATGCTCGACGAGCTGGCAAGCAGCGCTGATAACGGATCGCTACTGTCGGTGGCTCGCAGTGAACTGCCCCGTCTGACCCATGGTTGGCGGGCTCTGTTGGCCAGTCATGCGCCTGATACCCGGGGTCGTTGCCCGGAGTGCTCAAGCCGATGGCGACCCCGTGCAGCGCTGTGCAGCGTGTGGAGGGCCGCGCACGAGCACCTCGTCCACGCCGAAAGTGGGTCCGGGGCCGTTTCTCTGAAATCGGTCCCTGCCATATCTGGCGCGCGCAGATACGCGGCGCGCCAGGCCGTGTCGCAACTGCGACCCCCGACGTCGCTATTTCCTGCCGGCGCAGCCGCCGCACGCTGATCCCTGTTATCTCGACAACTCCATAGAGCTGGCGGTCTCGCCGTGATTCGTGGGTCTCCCCCCACCCACGAGGGCTGAGCAGCCGCCAATGTGGCCGGTGATCCGGCGAACGTCCGTGCCCCCGACCGAGATGTCGAAGGATCACCGGCCACCAAGCTCTCCCACCGGCGGTGCTGCACGCCCCGCGTGCCGCCGGTGGGAGCGCCAAACTTGGGCGGCTCACCGCTCCGAGCACAACTTCATAGCCTGGACCCACACTGCTCCTCACCGAGTGGAGTGCCGCGCCGGTGGCACCGTCGTTGCCTGACCGACCGCCACCGTCAACGTTGGTCCGATGACCGCCGGATTCCGCCGCCAGTGCACGTCACGTCGTGCAGTGCGCGCCCTGGAGATCCCCCGTCCGGCGCCGGACGCGTGCAAGCGCAGGCACCCGCAAATGGGGCGGGGTCGTTCGAGAGGAATGGCCCCGCCCCGCACATCTGCTTGAAATGCAGTTGAGACGACGCTGGTGGCAGGCACGGCAGCGCTGTCCCGCAGTGAGGGCGGCGCCATGCCGCGACTGAGGACCGACTTCATACCTCAGCAATCCGACTTCATACCTCAGCAATCCTCTGAGTTCGATCAGCGGCGGCGTCTTTGTGTCGAGTGGGCGACCAATCGGGTGACGCGGGCGTTCAAGGCCATCAAGATTGCGTGGGGCTATGCTTTGGGAAGCGGGCCGCTCGCGCCTGCGAACAAGGAGCCAATCGTGGAGTGGTACCTCAAAGTGCTCCGTCAGTACACTGATTTCGCCGGTCGCGCCCGCCGGAAAGAATACTGGATGTTTACGCTAGTCAGCGTAATCGTTCCAATTCTGCTCGCCATCCTCGACACTGCGCTTGGGACCGGCTTGCTCGGCTTGCTTTACTCGGTAGCGGTGTTGGTGCCAGGCTTGGCCGTGGGCGTCCGCAGGCTGTACGACACCGGTCGGAGCGCTTGGTGGCTGCTGATCGCCCTTGTCCCGCTGATCGGCGCGATAGTGCTCGTCGTCTTTTTTGCCACCGACGGTGAACGGCGGCCGAACTTCTACGGTCTGGACCCGAAGGCCGCCCGGCCGGAATTCCCGCGCTCTCCTAGCGAGCGCGCCATCGACCGCAGAGTGCTCGCGGTTTTGTGTACGTCATAATACGTCGTCGCACGCACACAAACCGCGACCGCACAGGGGCAATATTCCCACTGCTGATCGAATTTGTGATGAGGGGCCACACCGGCCGCGGCGAGGTTCTAGAGGAGTGCCAGCAGCCGGTCGTAGACCATTTCGTGCACCCACCGGCTGGTCGCGGTCAGGGGGGTGTTCGCGACCACTCGGCTGCGTCCTACGTGCACGACGTCGACGGCGTCAGAATCGATTTCGTGTGGACCTGCGGCGGCGATCACCGTAGGTCCGTAGTACTCAGCGTGGGTGAGGCACTCGACGTTGCGGGCGATATGCGCCGGCAGCAGGAGGGCGGTGGGGCACAACCCCGCGAAAGGCGCGGCGCCGGTGAGGCCAGTCCTCCAGTGCCGGGCTGGTGCGATGATGCCGCTCAGCTGCACTGCGGGAGTCGGCGCGAGATGTTGCATCTCCGGCCAGTCCCAGGTGGACACCGACACCCGGTCTGTCACCGGGCCCCAGCCTGAACTGAACCGACGCTCATGAACATCCAGGATGAGATTGGCCACAGCGACCACCCGGCGGCCCAGCACCACCATGGGGGGTAGCACCACGCCAGCCCAGCCAAGCGCCTCCACAGCGGCGGGCGCCAGGTGGTCGGGCGGTGAGAGGACCTCAACGGTGTCGGCAGCCCAGATCTGGGGACCGGCTGCGGTCCCGCGGGCCTTGACCAGCGATTCGGGTGCCACGGGGCGTGGTCTCCCATCGTTTTATCTTCGGATTACGCACTTGCGTAGAGATAAGGACTACCAGGAAGTTGCCGTTCTATGGCGCAGGCGCGGCCATTGCGGCGTTCGGCGTCGGCTCCCCCGCGCTTACTGGTCGGTCGAGTTCAGCCCGCCGGTAGCGCAACCGCTGCGACCAGCGGCAATCGGCCAGTCAGACGGCGCAAGTCGCTGCGGTGCTGGCTGGACACCATACCTACTGAACGGTAGGGTTACCGGCGGTAACACCACTGCGGCAAGGGAACCCGTGTGAACGAGAAGACTCACCACCACATGATCATCATCGGGACCGGCTTCGCCGGGCTGGGTATGGCGATCGCGCTTCGCCAGCACGGAATGACCGATTTCGTGGTGCTGGAACGGGCCGCCGATGTCGGTGGCACCTGGCGGGACAACTGCTATCCGGGTTGTGCCTGCGACGTACCTTCCAGGCTGTACTCGTTTTCCTTCGAGCTCAACCCGTCGTGGAGTCGCAACTTCTCTGGCCAGCAGGAGATCTGGGACTACCTGCGGCACTGCACCGACAGCTACGGCGTACGGCCACATATCCGGTTCCACCATGAGGTACTCGCCGCCGCCTGGGATCATCCGCAGCGCCGGTGGCTGATTAGCACGAACCGCGGTGAGTTGAGCTGCGACGTGCTGATCACCGGCACTGGCGCGCTCTCAGAGCCGAACATCCCCAGCATTCCGGGGCTGGAATCGTTCCAGGGTGCGATGTTCCATTCGGCGCGCTGGAACCGCGACTACAACCTGCGGGACCGGCGCGTAGCGGTAGTCGGTACCGGCGCGTCGGCAATCCAGTTCGTACCGCAGATCGCTCCCGAAGTCGCGTCCCTCACGCTGTTCCAGCGCACCCCAGCCTGGATCATGCCGCGCCGTGAACGGGAGGTCGGCCGTATCGAGCGGAAGTTGTACCGGGCGTTGCCCGCCATCCAGCGGTTGGTGCGGGCCGGAGTCTATTGTGGCCGGGAGGCGTTGGTGCCCGGATTCACGGTGAATCCACGACTGCTCAAGGTCGCTGAGTTGGGCGCTCGCGCACATCTGCGCCGTCAGGTCCCCGACCCGCAGCTGCGCGCCAAGCTGACACCGGACTACGCCATCGGCTGCAAACGCATCCTTCTCTCCAACGACTACCTGCCAGCGCTTACCAGACCCAATGTAGACGTCGTCACGTCGGGGATCGCGCGGGTCGGCACAGACTGGGTACAGGCCACCGATGGCACTCGCCGGAAGGTAGACACCATCATCTTCGGTACCGGATTCCACGTCACGGATATGCCGATGGCTTCGTGGATCCATGGTCGCGATGGCCGGACCCTGGCCGAGGTCTGGTCCGGCGGAGCCCAAGCACACCGCGGCACGACGGTGGCCGGGTTTCCCAACCTGTTCATGCTGGTCGGCCCGAACACCGGGCTCGGGCACACCTCGATGATCTACATGATCGAGTCCCAGGTGGCCTACACCATCGACGCGCTGCGCCACCTCGAGCGGACCGGGGCGCCCGCGGTGGAGGTGCGGCCGGACGCCCAGCTGGCCTACAACCGAATGGTCCAGCGTCGGATGGAGGGGACCGTGTGGAGCGCGGGTGGGTGTGAAAGCTGGTACCTCGGCGCTCACGGCCACAACACCACGCTGTGGCCGACGTTCACCTGGCGGTTCCGCCGGGCCACCCGGAGATTCCAGCCGGCCGAGTATCTCCTCCACGATCCCGCCTCGCAGCCCGCGGTGGCCTGACAGGCCATTGATGCGGCTGTTCGTGGCCTTGACGCCTCCCGATGAGGTCATTGAGGCGTTGCGCACCGTCACCCACGAGCTGCGCGAGTGCGCACCGGAGCTGCGGTGGACGCGTGCGCAGCAGTGGCATGTGACGCTCACCTTTCTCGGTGAGGTCGGCGATGACGTTGTCGATCAGCTGGCTCGCCGGCTGTCCCGGGCAGCCGCGAGGCACCCGCCACTGGCCCTGGCGCTGGGCGGTGGTGGCCGGTTCGGCCACCGGGTGTTGTGGACCGGGGTGCATGGTGATCGCGACAGCCTGCGCAGGCTTGCCGACTCGACGACCGCCGCGGCCCGTCGCAGCAGGCTGGCGGTGGAGCGCCGTCCCTACCGCCCGCACGTCACCTTGGCCCGAGCCGACGGTGGAGTGGACATGCGGCCATTGGTCGAGCGGCTGGCACCGTGGCAGGGGCCGCCGTGGGTGGCAACCCGGCTGCAGCTCGTACGCAGCCGCCTCGGCGCGGCGCCGGGCGGTTCAGCACTGCACGAGCCGATCGCCGGCTGGCCGCTGGGGTCTCCATCGGCAGATCATGCCTAGTGGGGACAATTCATCCGACCAGCAGGAGCTCGTGTCGATGAATCCGACAAAACGTAATGAGTCAGTTGCATGCGCATCACATGCTGGAAGTCAACGGTGGATATCGTCACCGCTGTGTTATCGCTCGGTCTCGGTGGGTAGCCATCTCACTATCCTCACTAGGTAGTGATATCGCTGAATCTAAGTAGTCAGCGTTAGCTCGTCGACGTTACGGTTCGAGCGTCAGTCGTTGAATCGGACTAATCAGGACCTTGCAAACCCGGTATGAACTGTGGGGTGCGACGTCTGACTACCTAGTGATCTCCACGGCACGACGGCTACCAGCAGTGATGCCGGTCAGATGGCGCATCGATTGGCTGGTATCCCGCCACGCCGGTAGGTGTCCGGCTGCCAGAAATGTACGTGGTAGATACAACTGATTAGGTGCTCCGGCGCCCAATTACGACTACGTGGCGGCGTGAAAAGTTAGGTGCCTGAAATGTTGTCGGGCGATCTTCTTCTGGCCAAGGTGAGATCTATCCGAATCGGCAATGCCGCCGACGAGGTGATCTGTTCCAGGCCCCCGAGGGGGTCACTGTGGAGGAGGATCTGGATGTATGACGCATTGAGCTTTGCCGAGATGGAGGGGCAGCACCTGGAGCTGCTCCCGGCGCGGACCGTTATGTCCATGTTCACCGCTGGTGATTCCTGCGGCGGCTGCCACTCCGAAGGCGAAGGCGGCGGAGGCGGCGGTAACGGAGGCAACGCCCAGGGCGGCCTCGGCATTAACATCCTGAGCGGCATCGGCATCCTGGGGACTGGGGTCGCCAGCGCAGGTAGCGCCACCGGCGGCAACGGAGGGTAGTGCCTGAGTGGTGATCGCGTGTGGTGCTGTTGGCTAGGGAACGGCACCGGTATGGCCAGCGAAAGCGTTCATGGCGGTGCTGGGGCAGCCGACTGCAGCGTGAGTCGTGTCAGTACGTCAAATGAGCGGTTCCGTTGGTTGCAGGAGGGGTGGCCAGAAGTGGCCACCCCTCCTTCTATTTTGGCCCCATCGAGGGAGCGCGAGAACTAGGTAGCTATAGCACTGCCGGTAAGTGGAGACGAGGAACAACTCCGCTACGGCGTAGGTGAGCTCGCGGTCGAGGCCGCCTACGTTAGCCACGAGGTCAAGGGCGGTGTGAGCGTGCTTTGGGTGACCCGCCAAGGCGAGGCTGACCTGGGCCTATGATTGAGCTGAGTGACTGGTATGCGGACCTTCTCGCCGCGGCTGAACAGGTCGAAGCCGGGATGACGCCTAGGTAACACGGACGTGATTTAGGTAGTGAATTGATGTTGCCATAGGGCGTTGTCCTGGCCATGGTATAGGTAAGCCGAGTCGGCAACACCGCCGAGGAGGTGCGCTGTTTCCGGCCCCTTTGCGGGCCTATTTCGAGGAGGATATGTATGTCTGACGCATTGAGCTTTGTTGAAATCGACGGCCAGCACGTGGAGCTGCTCCCCGCACGTACTGTCATGTCCATGTTCAGCCTCGACGGAGGCGATGGTGGGTACGGTGGAAACGGTGGCAGCGCCCAGGGTGGCCTTGGCGTTAACGTGCTGTCCGGCCTCGGCGTCCTGGGCACCGGCATTGCCAGTGCGGGTGACGCCACCGGCGGCAACGGTGGCAGCGCCGACGGCGGCTGAGCCAACGGCTGAGTTGAGCCGGTAGTGGCGCGCGGTGCCGTTGGCTAAGAAACGGTATCGCGTGGCCGGTGGTATTCACGGCGGTGCTGCAGTTCAGGCAGCAATGCGCGATGCCGTTGGTAACGGAGGGGTGGCCAGTAGTTGGCCACCCCTCCGTTTGTATTCGGCGGCCTTAGAACTCGTGTGGAAGCTAGGTAGTCACCGCGTTGGTTTCTAAGCAATGCCGCAAACAGCGTCTCAACTTGCTCGGTCAGCTGGTGTGATGCGTGGTTCTGCGCGGCAGCTGACCGTGCGACGACCGATGATGGATTAGGTAATGCGGACCTGGTTTTACGTGGTAGATGGAGGTTGCCATAGGCACTTTCGGTGACCATTGTGTAAGTAAGCCGAATCGGCAACACCGTCGATGAGGTGTTCTGTTCCCGGCCCGTTGGGGGCCTCTTCGAGGAGGATATGCATGTCTGACGTATTGAGCTTTGTTGAAATCGACGGCCAGCACGTGGAGCTGCTCCCCGCACGTACTGTCATGTCGATGTTCACCCTTTCGGAGGGTGGCGATGGTGGCACCGGTGGCAACGGTGGCAACGCCCAGGGTGGCGTCGGCGTCAACGTCCTGAGCGGCCTCGGCGTCCTGGGCACCGGCACCGCCACCGCTGGTGACGCCAGCGGCGGCAACGGTGGCAGCGCCAACGGCGGCTGAGCCAACGGCTGAGTAGAACAAGTGATGACCCACGGTGCCGCTTGTTAGGCAACGGCACCGGGTGACCGGCGGTACTGGGGCAGCCGAATTGGGTGCGGTGTCGTCGGCAGTGGAGGGGTGGCCAGCAACAAGGTCACCCCTCCACTATTTTTCTGGGCAATTGTTGCGCCGGAAGTCCCGACACGGCACGTCCGCAACGAACCTATACCGCCCCCAGAGCGGGGCTGGTGGGATGAGGCGCTGGGAGGAGCCTCCAACGGGAAGCCACCTGAGAAGTGGGCGAGGGGGGAGTTGAACCCACACGTCCTTACGGACACACGGACCTGAACCGTGCGCGTCTGCCATTCCGCCACT
>JAODNG010000069.1 GCA_025465385.1 Pseudonocardiales bacterium | reverse complement strand
CCGCCGTCGGCATCCCCGAGGATCCGGTCACCGGCAGTGCGCACACCGCCCTGGGCCCCTACTGGTCAGGCCGCCTGGGCCGGGACAACCTCACCGGCCTACAGGCATCCGCCCGCACCGGCCTGGTCACACCACCGTCCGCGGCGACCGGGTCGACCTCACAGGGCACGCGATCACGGTCGTCGACGGCACCTTGCACCACATCGTCTGAAACCGCCTTAGTATCGGAGCCGTCGATCCGTTCACGGAGTAGATCGGCATGGCCGTTGTGCCAGGTTCGAATTCGGCGAACGCGCCCATGACTGACATAGCAGGTTCTCCATCGCGGTGTCCTCGCCGGTGAAGGTGAGCTGTTTGTCAAGGAACTGGACGCGCAGCCTTTAGCGGTCCGCTCGCACACGATGCGGCGGAGGTCGTTCGAGGTTGCGGGCGAGGCATTCCATGGAATGCACGATCACGGTGTCACCGTGTACAGCCGCTGCCCGTCGCCCACGTCGAGATGCCGCTGTCGTACAGATCCAGCGACCCTACGGCCAGGGTCCCGCAGAACCATGGCCAGCGGACATGGACCCCGCCTTGAGCGTGCGCGATCGTAGAGCGACCGAGTGCCTTCCGGTCCGTGACACCCGAGGGACAGCGGCCGACGATCAACGCAAAGTATGCAGTCCATCACTAACCATGAATATACTACGCCATTCGGGTGGTACGGGCATATCTGGGTCACGTTTGACATTTCCTTGCGATCAGATTAACGCAGGCTTAAACCGGGTCAGGATCATCATAAGATCGCCCCCAACCTTTTTGTTAGAAGAGACCATGCAGACCGTCGCGCCCCTCCTATCACTACTGCACCACCCGTTCGCGAGACGCCGCGCCCGGCACCTCGCACGCACACACCAGGCGCACAACCAGGTACTCGCCTGGCGCGTGCAAGACAGCCTTGCCGACATCGGGCTGACCCGTATGGACTACAGCATCGGTGGCGGGCGGATGCTGCACATCCCGGAGGTGGTCGCGGTGTCCGCCGGGCCCCCGGTGGGGCTGGACATCCGCATGCTGCCCGGTCAGAGGGTCGAGGATTTCGCTGCACACGCCCCGGCGATCGCGTACTACCTTGCTGTGTCCGAGGTCCGGGTGGTCTCACTCGGGCGCTCCCTGATCCGGCTGGAGCTGCTGCCGCTTGACGTCATGGTTTCCCCATGTTAACTATCGTCGTGATCATTGCAATTGCCGTTCTCCTGGTCGTCGTCTGGATCGGTGCTTTAACGCACCGCCGCTCAGCAACGTGCCGATCAATGACCACCTCGCAGTACGACTCCTACCACTACATTAGAAACCACAGCACGTAGCTGTCAGCAATGCCAGGCTCGCTCTCGGTGGACTGGGCCTCTTTCTTTTTCTGGGGGCCCAGGGTCGGCTTCGAGCCCGGCAGGGCTAATTCGAGGATGGGTGACCCGGGTGGACTCAGATCCCGCCTTCCTGTATCGGAACGGCAACCCACCGGATACATGAGCCGGAGCGTAAACCCAAAGCGGGTGCCCCTATGGTCCCGGCCCATGGCGCGTGACAAGAGGTGCGGGCGACAAGGCCATCAGGACCGGGGCGATCGGGGTCAGTACGCCCCACGCCAATGGCCCGTGTGGCCTGTCGCAATCAGCGCCGTCGTGGTAGCCGGCGCCCTAGCGGGAGGCATCTACCTAGGGCTACTGGCACTTGCTGCGTCACGTCCTGGACCCAACGGTGGGCCAGCTTCTATCGACCTGCTCGACATTATCAAGACCACGATCACCGTCCGGGTTCGTCGGCGCCGTCCTCGTCGGCGTCTACGGCTACCGCAAGCAGCGACTCGTCGAGGGAGACGCACGCCGAGTCGACGCCGAGCAATTCGCCCAGCGGTACACGACAGCCACCGACCAGCTTGGGCACGAAAAACCCGCTGTCCGCCTCGGTGGTGTCTACGCCATGGCCCGACTTGCCGATAACTGGGACGAGCAACGCCGGGTGTGCATCGACGTCCTGTGCGCCTACCCTGCGCATGCCTTACGAAACTGTCCCTGCCAGCGAGAAATATCGCGAAGGCGAGCGAGAAGTTCGTCTCACCATCATCCGCATCGTTCGCGATCATCTCCAAGATCCCAGCGCCCCTACCACATGGGTATGGTCGTGATCTTGACTTCACGAACGCCACGTTCGACGGTGGCGACTTCACCGGCGCGAAGTTCACCAACGGTAAGGTGTCCTTCGGCGGCGCGAAGTTTGCCGCGGGCCAGGTTACCTTCCGCAACGTTGAATTCACCGGTGGCGAGATCTCCTTCGAGAATGCGAAGTTCACCGGCGGTAAAATCTTTCTTCGAAGGCACGAAATTCGCCGGTGGCAAGGTCTACTTTTTCGGCGCTGAGTTCACCGGCGGTGATGTCGGCTTCTCGAAGCAGGATTCACCGGCGGTGAGGTCTCTTTCTCCGGCGCGGACTTCACCGGCAGCGCGGTCGGCTTCTTCGGTGCGGAATTCGCCGGTGGCGAGGTCTCCTTCGAGAATGCGAAGGTCGCCGGCGGCAAATTCACCTTCGACGGTACGAAATACGCCCTCGGTTGCAGTATCACATGGGGTCCATTCGAGCCTCCGGCAGCCTGGACTGCGCTACAGGAGAGGGATCGGCAACAGAACGAACCGCTTCTGTAAGTCTGCTGTCACCCCTGTCTTCAGGCTCGGCAGTTGTGGCGCATAGAGACGTCAGTGACGCCGTGATCAGTGCTCCATCGGTCGGCGTCCGTTGAGCGTCGATGGCTGGGACGGCCGGCCGGGATCTATGGCCGGGGTCGTCCCGCCCAGCGAACGGTGGCCATGAAGTGGACAGCGGATATGTCCAGGGCTACCTGGCACAGTTGCTCGAAGCGGGCGGACCCTCGCAACCGGTATCTCGCCAGCTGGGGGAAGGTCAGGTGTCGGGCGCGCGCCAGACTATCAACGTTTCCTACACGCTTCCGATGGTCCCGCACGGGCACGCACCGCTACAGTGACCTGAGGACTGCTGCGGGAGCGCGGTTGCGTTGTCGCGATGAAAGATCGAGGCTAGCACCAGCCAGGACCGTCACCGCTGCGCAAACACCCAGCAAATGTCTCCAACCGTGTTCCATGATCATTACCGCCGTATTGTTTTGAACGGCAGCCGAGGCTTCGAGCAGTTGCAGCCGGAGCCACCCCGGTTACGTGATGAGCCCGACGGACGGGTGTCAGATACCGTAGAGAGACCCCTCGTCCGGGTGAAACTGGCAGCCGGTGCCGTAGGGGCGTGCGTCGGCGTGGATCTGCCCCATCCGGTCGGCGTCCCGTTTGGACGTCGATGGTTGGGACCGGCCTGCCGCGGGGAGCCGAAGCGGGGTCCAACCCTCCGAGGCGACCGCGCACCGTGCCGCAACGCCGCGGTGTTGTCCGACTCGAACGGTGGCCTGGTCCTCCGGCTTCGGCACCCATTCTGCTCGGTCATCCCTTAAGCCATGTCAGCTGCCGGAGCGATCAAAACGGGCACAGTGCCGATCTTCCCCTTGCATACAGGGGTTGTGGGGTTCGCTGAGCCGAAGAGCACGAAGGTCTCCCTCTCTGCGGTCACAGTCATCCCACAGATGTAGAAACCTTCGAGGGCTGCATCATCTAATTCGGTGGGACCGCATGATCTGCGGTACGTAGAAAGATGACCTGTGGTGATGATTGACCGGGGCCCCGGGCTTTCGGCATTCTGACAAGTCGGGAGGGATCATTCTCAGGCAAGCGCAAGGGTGATCCCGGTAGGGAGGAAAATCATGGCCGTCATGGATTACCAGACGCGGGACGGACTCACTTACTACGGTTTCTCGATTGATTTCGAGCCGGGCATAGGCTGGCGAGTGTATATCATCTTTCAGCCCTTCCATCAGGGCCATGACGACAGTCTGCAATTGCCCTATCAAGCTCGTGACATACCGGGCGCCGCTATGTGGACTGGTCCGAGAAGATCGATAACCTGGCAGACGCAAAAACTGTTGCCAGCGCTCTGGGCCGAGGTAGCCCAGCGTTACCAGCGCACCCAAGAACAACACGCGCTCTATGTCAAGCTGATCGAGCATTACCAGCGCACCCGAGAACAAAGACGGGCCACCCCAGTGGACTCGACAGAATCGTTAAGTGATTTTCAAGAGAGCGAATCGAACACGCACACCGTAGCAAGTGCAGCCTCGGTGATGACTGCAAGGGCTGGTGACACGACCGCTACGACTTCCGCGAACAGCGCCACTTGGAACGCTGTCCCCGCGGATGCTTTTGATCGTAGCTACAAAGCCGGAGCCCGGCGCCGCTACGCAGCTAGCGCGTTACGTCACCGGCGCTCAACTCGGAGTGCACGCCGGCACCGGTGAGGTGTGAACAGCCTGGGAACAGAGTGGTGGCGAACGCCCCTCGAAGGGACAGCCGCTTAGCGAGCACTCCCGGGAGCCGACCGTAGGTTGCGATTACGCCGACGAAGGATTACACGGAGCTGATAGGGTGACGGGTGGACGTTGTCCGTCACGAGGGGATCACCTTATTAACCACGGACCGCACCCTGCAGCGGAATCCACACGCGGGCAACGATGAATGCGGACACTTGTGGCATAGGCCGCGGTGCTGCCCACCGTTGCTGGCGTCGCGCGTGCACCAACTAATCACCGGGCCGGGGCTGGACGAGCCAGGTTTGATAGGCGGCAATCACCGCTTGCGTTTTCTCTCGGACACTGAGTTTCGCCATCACGTGGGCAAGGTGTGTTTTCACGGTAGCTTCGCTGATGAACAATTGCCCGGCGACTTCGGTGTTGGACAGACCTTGGGCCAAAAGGATGAGGACTTCCCGTTCGCGAGGGGTCAGCTGGGCCATCTGGGCCGGTGTGGGTGTGTGCTGCGCAGGTCGGGCAGCGAATTCGTCGATGAGCTGGCGGGTGACGGTGGGATCCAGCCAGGCCTCGCCAGCGGCCACCGCGCGGATCGCGGCGACGATCTCGGTGGGGGCGGCATCTTTGAGAAGGAAGCCTGAGGCACCGGCGCGCAGTGCGGCGTAGACAGCCTCATCGATGTGGTAGGTAGTGAGGATAATGACCCTGACGGGCTGACCGCTCTGCGCGGTGAGACCCCCCTCGATCACGGCGCGGGTCGCCTTGACGCCGTCGGTGCCCGGCATGCGCACGTCCATGAGTAGCACATCCGGGCGCTGGTCGCCGGCCTGGATAAGAGCGCCCTGACCATCGGCGGCTTCGGCGACGATGGCGATGTCTTCCTCGGCGCTGACCAACAATGCTATGCCGGCCCGTATAAGCGGCTGGTCATCCACTACCACGACTCGGATCACCCTCGACACTCCCGGCATCTCGACGTCTTCCCACATCCGCCGATCCAAACCAGCAACCGCAGAAAGGAGCACGAGCAACGCCCGGTAAGTACGTCATGCTCAACCCCGATGGGGTGAACTCGCGGCGAGGAGAAACCCGGCGGCAGTGACCAAGCACCGGCACTTCGTCGCCCCGGTAGCACCGCGATCCGGCGCACCCTCCCAGGACCTGTGGGTGCCCCAAACTCGGCTCACCTCATGCGACCTGCTGATATTCGTGGTGGAGGCCCGCGAGCCAGTCGAGTCGGCGGACGCGAGTCGTGTCATTTGGCCGTTGTTCTGGGAGTGCGCGTAGGGGAGCGGCTTGGGCCAGGGCGCGGTGCGGGCGGGTGGTGGTTGAAGTGGTTTTCGTATTCGGACAGCACTGCAGTCGCGTGGCGTTGGTTGATGATGAGGATCCGGTCGATGAGTTCTCGGCGGATGCTGCCGACGAACCGCTCAGCGATCGCGTTGGCTCGTGGGGCTCGAACTGGCGTTTTGATCACCTCGCCTCCGGCGGCAGTGAAGACCGCATCGAAGCTGGTGGTGAACTTGCTGTCGCGGTCCCGGATGAGGAAGCGGAAGTGCTTCACGGCGTCGTCGAGGTCCATCGTGAAGTTCCGGGCTTGTTGGGTCAGCCATGCCCTGGTGGGGTGCGCGGTGACGCCGAGGATGTGGACTTGGCGGGTGGCGTGTTCGACGACGAAGAACGCGTAGAGCCGGGTCAGGGTGATGGTGTCGAGGTGGAACAGGTCGCAGGCCAGGATGGCGTGGGCTTGGGTTCGGAGGAACTGTGCCCAGGACGGCCCGGATCGCTGTGGTGAGGGGTCGATTCCGGCGGCCTTGAGGATCTTCCAGGTGGTGGAGGCGCCGATCTGGTAGCCGAGGCCGGCGAGTTCGCCGTGCACTCGCCGGTAGGCCCAGGTGGGATTCTCGTTGGCCAGACGTGTCGCGAGTGTCCGTAGTCCGGTCGGGACAGGTGGTCGGCCAGGCTGGCCCTGGCTGGTGGTCCAGCGGCGGGTAACGAGTCGCCGGTGCCAGCGCAGGATTGTGGCGGGCGTGACGAGCAGGCTGATCCGGCGCGTGCTGGGCAGTCTGCGGGCCAAGGCCGCGATCAGTGCCCGATCTGCCCAGGACATCCGAGGTTGGCCGGCTTGGCGGCGCAGCACCGCG
>JAODNG010000031.1 GCA_025465385.1 Pseudonocardiales bacterium | reverse complement strand
CTCCGGCCGACATCGACATGGTGCACCGCACGATGGACAAGGTGCCAGGTGGACGGCTGCCAGTGATCGCCAAGCTGGAGAAACCGGAAGCGGTGGACAACCTCGAAGCAATCGTACTGGCCTTCGACGGGGTGATGGTGGCCCGCGGGGACCTCGGTGTCGAGTTGCCGTTGGAAAATGTGCCGTTGGTGCAGAAGCGGGCCATCCAAGTTGCCAGGGAGAACGCCAAACCAATCATCGTGGCCACGCAGATGCTTGATTCTATGATCGGCAATGCCCGCCCGACGCGGGCAGAAGTCACTGATGTGGCCAATGCGGTGTTCGACGGTGCCGACGCGGTGATGCTGTCCGGGGAGACTTGCGTCGGTCGCTACCCGATCGAGTCGGTCAAAACAATGAGCCGCATCGTGGAGGCCGCCGAGGCCAGCTTGGCGAATGTTCCGCCGCTGCACGTGCCGCGGACCAAGCGGGGTGTGTTGGCCTGCGCGGCCCGCGACATCGGGTAGCGGTTGGAGGCCAAGGCGCTGGTGGCCTTCACCCAGTCCGGAGACACCGCCCACCGGCTGGCCCGGCTACACAGCCACCTGCCGCTACTAGCGTTCACTCCCGAGCCCCCGGTGCGCAACCAGCTCGCGCTGATCTGGGGCACCGAGGCGTTCCTGGTAGCACGAGTAGAGACCACCGACGCAATGGTCCGGCTCGTAGACCACGCAATGCTCTCGATCGGACGGTACCAACCAGGAGACCTCGTAGTGATCTTGGCAGGATACCCGCCGGGCACCGTGGGCTCCACTAACCTCATCCGGGTACACCGCCTAGGCGAGGAAGATCTTGGCTGATACACGTGACCCTGCGTGACGGCCTGCAGACACGCACCTGCCGCACAGCTCCTGCCAGAGTGCCCTTGAGGACCACACGCCCTGCGTACGGGCAGGGCGATGCGCGCAGTGCCGCGACTAGCGCAGATGGGTTGCTACGAGGCACCGCCGGACGGCGGATCGGGTTCGGGCCAACAGCGCGGTTGGGGACCATTTGGGGACCACACGTCCTGCATGCGGGCAGACGACCCGCACGTCGACTGGGCGTGCACACGGTGCTGATACCACCACTGATCAGGATAGACGCGTACTCCAACGTCCTGGGGGTCAAGTGCGCCACGAGAGGTCTTCGTCAGGAGGCTGTCTCCTCGATGGTCGCGCCGTCAGCGGCCCGCTGCACCACCTCGCACCCCTTCTTGGCCGCTGCCTTGGTCTCGTACCCCTCGCCAGTCGCCACGACCTGGCCGTTACTGGCCTTCAGCCGAAATCGGAACTTCCCTGTCGATCTTCGTACACCTCAAACTTGCCCGCCATGGCGTCCTCCTGAGTGTGATTGATCAGTTTGCGGGCTCTGCGCTGTCGAAACCTGGGACGGGGCCTTCTGAACCGTCTGCGCTCATGATCGCAAGTTGGACCTCCGCGGGCAAGGAGTAGCCGGGACGCGTCAGGAGATCAATACCGCAGCAGTCCGGCTGACATGACGAGGGGCTGTGCCCGATACGTGCCCAAGCCGGATGCTCGGGTGCAGCGCTTGCCGCTCTCTCGCAGGTCGGAGGTAGTAGCAGTCTTGGGAAGCCAGGCCACTTAAAAGGGCCGCAGTGTGGGTTCGAATCCCACCGGGGGCACCGCTGCATTCCCGTCAATCTGCACGTTTCGATCGTCACACGCTGCGCTGCCGCGCCCGGCGCCGTCGGACGGGGATGGTTAGCCGGCGGGCTAGGCGGGTACGTCTGCGGTCATGACCAACACCAAGCCACTGGCCGTGGTGACCGGCGCCTCCAGCGGCATCGGTTTTGAACTCGCCAAGGTGTTCGCCGACAACGGCTACGACCTGCTGGTCAACGCCGAGGACAACGGCTTGGAAGCCGCCGCTGAGCAGTTACGAGCCGCCGGCGCCCATGTTCAGCCAGTCCAGACCGACCTCAGTACCTACGATGGCGTCGAGGAGCTCTACTCCGCGATAGCGTCGACCGGTCGACCCGTGAGTGCCGCGGCGCTCAACGCGGGCGTCGGCCAGGGTGGCGCGTTCATCGACACGGACCTCGCCGATGAAATCAGGGTCATCGACCTCAACATCACCTCAACCGTGCACCTGGCCAAGCGGCTGCTCAAGGACATGGTCGCCCGTGACGCCGGTCGGGTGCTCGTCACCTCCTCCATTGCGTCGACCATGCCGGGTTCCTTTCAGGCGATCTACAACGCCTCCAAGTCCTTCCTGCAGTCGTTCACCCAAGCGTTGGGCGACGAGCTGAAAGACACCGGCGTCACCATCACCGCACTGATGCCCGGCCCGACCGACACGAACTTCTTCCACCGCGCCGACATGGACGACACGAAGATCGGTCGAGGATCGAAGGACGATCCGGCCCTAGTCGCCAAACAGGGCTTTGAGGCTCTGATGGGCGGCAAGAACAAGGTCATTGCGGGCTCGGCGACGACGAAGGCGCAGGGCGTCGCCGGCAAGCTGCTCCCCGACAACCTCAAGGCCGCCGCACATCGGCAGATGGCGCAACCAGAGTCAGGGGAGTAGGAAAGAAGATCATAACTATGCGGAAAGGAGTGGGCAGTGGAAGAGCGCGATGAGGACACGCCACAGGAGAAGATCGACAAAGCGAGGGGTGAGTCGTTCCCCGCGGGTGTACCGGAGGACGCAGACCCAGGGACCGGACGTGCAAAAGGGACTGGTCTGCCTCCTGGATCAGTCGGCAAGGGACAGGACACACCGCAGACTCCCGCCACCTGAGTCTGGCCGCTGTGGCGGCAGCCCACCATCGGCAGGGTCAGCGCTGTTCCTCGCCGGTGGTGGGCGGAGTTGGCAAGATTTCGAATAGATGGTTCAGGCCGGTTACTTTCAGGGGGACGGCTACCGCTCGCACGTTGGTGCCGCTGAGCTGAAGCGTTGTACCTGTTTCGATGGCCTTCTGCTGGATACAGATCAGCACTGACAGACCGGTTGAGCCCATGAACGAGACTTGGCTCAGATCGATGATAAGTTGATCAGGTTGGGTGGCGAGCAGTTCGTCGAGGTGGTCTTGAAGAGGCGGAC
>JAODNG010000019.1 GCA_025465385.1 Pseudonocardiales bacterium | reverse complement strand
TGTCCCACGGCACGGTCCAGTCGTAGATGTCACCGTCAGCCCCGGTGAGTGGGGTCGGGCTGTTGGTGACCTCGACCGGGTCTCCGAAGATCGCGGTGCCGAAGTACTCCTGAGCGTTCGCGGTGGACAGGTTCACGCAGCCGTGGGTGACGTTGGAGGAGCCTTGGACGCCGGTGGTTTCCGGGTTGGCGTGGATGAACTCCCCGTTGTTGGAGATCCGCACCGCCCAGTGCTCGGGTATGTTGACGTATCCATAGGCTCGGTTGGACATCAGTACGGTTTGGGCTTTGTCCATCACCACATGGATGCCGCTGGTGGTGTTGCGATTCGGGTCGGAGCTCAGTCCGTAGCTGGCTGGAAAGTTCATTACTTCCTGGCCGTCTCGGATGACGACCATGCGGTGGCTGTTGACGTCGGCCTTGACGATCTGGGATCGGCCGATCACGAACCTGGTGCCGATGTCCTCTTTGCCGTAGGAGCCGTTGCCGAGAGCGACGCCGTAGAGTTTGGCAGTGACGTTGACCTTGGTGTCGGGCTGCCAGTAGTCCTTGGGCCGGTAGTGCGCCCGGGAGCCGCCGTTGTCGTCGGGCAGCCAAGCCCACGATCCCTCGGTGGGCACCGAAGTCTGGACCTGCAGTGCTCGCTCTGCGGCGGCCTTGTCCGACACGTGGTGGTCGAACTGCAGAATGATCGGGGCGCCGACGCCGACCGTGTCGCCATCACCGATGTTCAGCGTGGCGTGGAGTTGCCGTTGCGGTTTGACGGTGGTGAACGATCCGGCCACCGGCACGGACAGCCGGTCAGGGCCGGCCGCGCTGCCGCTCCAGGTGTAGGTCTTTCCGTAGCCCAGTGCCTCTGAGCTGATCCAGCTGTGCCGGTCTGTGCTCAGCGTGCCGGCAACCGCTCTGCCATCCGGGTTGGTCAGAGCCACCTGATTCAGCACGCCTCCGATGACTCGCACCGAGACCGGCAGCGTCGGGCTGACGTTCGAGGCTTTGTTCCCCGGTAGCGTGCTGACCTGCGCTTGCGGGTGTGGCGCACCCCCGCCGCTGGATGGTCCTGGAAAACTCCCTGAGCACGCAACAAGCAAAAAAGCCACTACAAGCAACATCAACACACGCCGCATGACTCCCCGCCGAACCTTCCCGATCGCTACCCACGCACAGGCTATCGCGGGAAACCGAGTGGTTCCCGCCGAACTGCCGGTGGCGCCCGGGTTAGCGCAAGATGGTGGTGATTCGCTCGGCGGTGCAGCGGCCGGTCAGCGCCGAGGGGTCAGCACCGGTGCACTGAACCAGGGAAGCGTCGGCGGCGAGCACCGCCAGGAGCACCTCACCCGGCACCGTGAGGTCCCAGCCTTTAGTGCATAGCAGGCGGTCACCGGCGCTCAGGCCAAGCACCGTGGCTCGGGACCGGGCCGCGGCGATGAGTGTCTCGGCATCAGATCCAGGTCCGCCTGAGGAGAACGTATCGCCGTGTACCCGTACCTCGCTGGCGTAGTCCCGGACTCCGGGTGGCAACTCGGCAATACCCATCCCCAGTGCATCCAGCCCGACCGCTGCCAGCTCCTCGGCGCCGGTGGCGTCGCCGATTCGGTCAAGCCCGCATAGTGCTACCTGGGCCCCACTGGGCAACGCGGTGACCGTCGCGCCGCACCACCAGGCGCCCAGCAGCACCCCTGCGGTCTGCCAGTGCGGTGGTAACAACACCGCGACGATGTCGCCGGGTTGCACGGCGAGCTCGTCGCGCAACCAGTTCGCGGTTTTGGCCGCCCAGTTGGCCAGCGTGGCGCCGGACAGCTCGATCCGGCTGCCGGTGACGTCGTCGTAGTGGGTGATGCGCGGTCTGGCCGGGTCCGCGCGCAGCAGCGGGCCGAGCACCTGGTCGGTGATGGTCATCAGTACTCCTAGCTTAACTTCGCGACCACTGCGTGCCGCGCGGCGGCTCAGGAGACGCACGGCACCTTGCCACCCACCATCGACGGTCGCGGTGGCGGCGCCGGCGGCGGTGACGATGCGATCGTGGTGCTGTCGGCGCCTGCGGTATCGGCGACTGGTCGCGCGACGTCGCTGACGGCCGGGGTCACTATCCGCCGCGGCAATTCACCGGCGACCCGCGATTTACTCCGCTTTGGGTAGTCCTTGCCGAGGTAGACGTGCACGGTACCGGTTGCCAGTTGGGCGTCCTCCTCGACCGGCAAGCCGCCCAACGCGTAGGCCACTGTGCGCGCGAAGTCCTGTCCGCCGGTCGGGTAGCGCACCACGCTGGTGGGTCGGACAGCACTGTTGCCGACCGTTCCCGGCTGAAATCCCTGGCCCGTCAGCTGATCGGAGACCGATTTAGCGAGCCCGCGTACGGCCGAGGCATTGAATACGTCGACCGTGAGCGTCGGTTTGGCTTGGGGGGCGGGCTGGAAGTCAGGGTTGGAGTCCGACCTCGAAGGGACGTCGATTGCCTGCCCGACGAAGGCGCGCACGGCATCGGGATCGACGTTGAGCACCGCGCCGTCGGACTCGCTAGTGCCGTCACCCAATACCGGAACGGTCTCGAAAACCACGTTGCCGGCGGCGAGGCCCTGAATCCGAGTCGCGAAGTCGAGCACATCGAAGCCGTCGTCGAGCACCAGCGACTGCTGCGTCGCATTGATCAGCTGATTGATCCGACTCGGGTTGGCCAGCGTGCCCGCAGTCAGCACCTTGTGGGCCAGCGACGCCATATATGCCTGCTGGCGCACGATGCGGTCAAGGTCCCCGCGGGGCAATCCGTGCCGTTGCCGAACGAACGCCAACGCGTCCGGTCCCGCGATCAATTGCGGCCCCGCGGGGAAGTTCGCCCCGGAGAACCTGTCGTGAACCGGAGCCTTGAGACATACCTCGACTCCACCGACGGCGTCGGTGAGCAGCGAGAAACCAAGCAGATTGATTTCCGCGTAGTGGTCGATACCGACGCCGGTCAGATCTTTGACAGCCTGCAGCAGCAGCTTTCGGCCAGCGGCGATCGACTCGGTACGCACCGTCGCTGGGTCGGCGCCTTGCGCGACGAGCCGCTGGGCGGTGGCGTTGCGCGCGCGGGCAAAGGCGGAGTTGAGCTTGTGCTTGCCGTACCCGTCGGGCAGCTCTACATACAAGTCCCGGGGCAACGAGACCGCTACCGCGTGCTGGCCGTCATTCGGGATTCGCACCAGGATCATGGTGTCGGTGAGTTCACCCTCGTTGTCACCAGTGCGCAGCCGGGCCAGAACGTCGGGGGCCAGCGGGTTGTCGTGCGCGTCAGTCCGGCTGTCCAGACCGACCAGCAGGAGGTCGGTGGCTTTGTCAGGGACAGCCCAGCCGATCACGTCCGTGGTGCTCAAGCCCTCGTGGAGAGTCTTGAATGTTGCCCACCCGTAGCCGGTGAGGCTGAGTACCAGCACCGAAACCATCGCGAGCGCCAGCTTGACGAGCTGCAATCCATAGTTACGGCGTCGCCCGGGCAGCGGCCTGCTCGGGGGCGGCGGGCTGCTGGCCGACCTGTGCCGCCGACCCGACCGGTCCGACCCCCTCGACCGAGCTGGCCTGTCGTCCACGGATGCCCTTTCTGCGTCTCGCGGCTGGTGTGGCGGCAGTACTTCTTAGTCCAGACGTGTGAGCCCTGGTCAGGTTGCCGTGGCACACTCGACCGCCGTTGGCCGCCAATGGCGACCAGGGTGGAGGGCGCGGATTGGAGGGTGCGCGGATGCGGTTGCTGGTCACCGGCGGTGCCGGGTTCATCGGGTCGACATTCGTACGTCGGGTGCTGCAGGGTGCTGAACCGACCTT
Source organism: Pseudonocardiales bacterium (assembly GCA_025465385.1). Classification (GTDB taxonomy): domain Bacteria; phylum Actinomycetota; class Actinomycetes; order Mycobacteriales; family Pseudonocardiaceae. Next base: position 4,843 of record JAODNG010000019.1, on the reverse strand, counting down.
GGCCGGTGCTGAGGTGGTGGTGCTGGACAAGCTGACCTACGCCGGTAATGAGGCGAACCTCGCGCCGGTCGCGACCGATCCGGCGCTGCACTTCGTCAAGGGCGACATTACCGATCCGCCGCTGGTCGCCGATCTGATGGTGGGCATCGATGCGGTCGTGCATTTCGCCGCGGAGTCACATGTGGACCGCTCGATCGTGGGTGCCGACGCGTTCGTGGTGACCAATGTGGTAGGTACCCAGAACCTGTTGCAGGCCGCGCTGAAGGCCGGTGTGCCGCGGTTTGTGCACGTTTCCACTGACGAGGTCTACGGGTCCATCGAATCGGGCTCGTGGTCCGAGAATCACCCGCTGGAGCCGAATTCGCCCTATTCGGCGTCCAAGGCGAGTGGCGATCTGCTCGCCCGGGCCTATGCTCGCACTCACGGCATGGACGTGCGGATCACCCGCTGCTCGAACAACTACGGGCCCTACCAATATCCGGAAAAGGTTATCCCGTTGTTCGTCACCAACCTGCTTGACGGGCTGGCGGTGCCGCTATACGGCGATGGGCTCAACGTGCGGGACTGGTTGCACGTCGACGACCATTGCCGTGGCATCGCGCTGGTGCTCGAGCGCGGTCGGGCTGGCGAGATCTACAACATTGGCGGTGGCACCGAGCTGACCAACACCGAGCTCACCGGCCTGCTGCTGGATGCGCTGGGCGCGGACTGGTCGCAGGTCCGGCCGGTGGCCGATCGCAAGGCCCATGACCGCCGATACTCGGTGGACTGGACGAAAATCCGCACCCAGCTCGGCTACACCCCTGAGGTGCACTTCACCCACGGGCTGGCCGAGACGGTGCGCTGGTATGCCGAGCACCGGGACTGGTGGGAGCCGTTGAAGGCATGAATTTTTCGCTGTTGGTGACCGGTGCTCGTGGTCAGCTCGGTCGGGATGTGGCGGCGGCAGCTGCCCGTGCCGGGATCACCCGGATCCACGCCCCGGGCTCCGCAGAGCTCGACATCATCGATCCTGCGGCGGTGTCTAGCGCGATTTCACTGGCGGGGCGCGGCAGCCGGCTGGTAGTGATCAACGCGGCGGCCTACACGGCGGTGGACGCCGCCGAGCGCGAGGGTGCGGCACGGGCCCACTCGGTCAATGCGCTGGGTCCGGCGAACCTGGCCCTCGCCTGCGCCGCCCATCCAGCGCACCTGGTGCAGATCTCGACCGACTACGTCTTCGCGGGCGACAGCGCGGGGCCCAACACGGTGGACGGCCCCACGGCGCCGCGAACTGTGTACGGCCGGACCAAGCTCGCAGGGGAGCGGGCGGTGCTGCGCTCCGGTGCGTCCGCCCATGTGGTGCGGACTGGGTGGCTCTACGGCGCCCATGGCGCCAACTTCGTCCGCACCATGGCGCGGATGGCCGGCGAGGATGACCCCGTCCGGGTGGTCGACGACCAGCACGGCAATCCCACCTGGACGGCGGACCTCGCTGACGGCCTGATCGCGCTCGTGCTCGCCGCGGACCGGGTGCCCCCCGGTGTGTTGCACTGTGTCAACGCGGGCTCCACGACCTGGTTCGGGCTAGCCCGAGCAGTGTTCACCGAGGTCGGTGCCGATCCGGGCCGGGTGCGGCCGTGCAGCACCGCCGAGTTCCCGCGCCCCGCGCCGCGCCCGGCGAACTCGGTGCTCGACACCGCCGGATGGGCTGCCGCCGGCCTACCTGAGCTCCGTCACTGGCGGTCGGCGCTACATGCTGCCGTCGCTGCCGGAGCGCACGCCAGCTGACGTGCTGAGCGTCATGCACGGCACATGTCGGCTGCGGAATTATTTCAGCGCGCTGCGTATCGCGCTGGCCGGCAGTTTGGCGTGCATCATCATGACGTTGTAGCTGCCGTACTGGGTCATCGTGAAGTACAAGTCCGAGCCCTTGGAGTCAGGGTCCAGGAATCCGCCGTAGAGGTCCGGGTATTCGCGTGATGTGGCCACCGGAATCTCCGAGCTCCACGGTCCAGTCGGCTGCGGTGCTAGCCGGACCACGATCTCCTTGCGCGACTCATCGAGGTACATCATTTCCCAGCTCTTGAGAGTCTGGTCGTAGCGGACCGACAGTTCGCCTACCGGCCCATCCACGATCGGTGTCGCGATCTCGCTACTGCCCCGCTGCCAGCCCTTCTCGGTCCAGTACTCGTAGGCTGATTGGTCGAGCAGCTGTTGGGCGCGCACTCGGGCGACGTGGGCGTCGCCGAAGCGGCCGTTGGGTGTGCCAAAGGCGTAGACAAAACCGTCCCGCTGAGCGAAGGCGATCATTTGAAATTGATCGTCGAAGCCTGCGGTGTTCGGCCGGCGCGCGCTGGAGGCGTCCTTCCAGTTCTGCCCGCCGTCGTCGGAGTAGGCGATGCCACCGTGGTTGGTCAGCCACTCCCCGGGCTTGGTGAAGCTGCGGATGGACATGTATGCCAGGTAGTTGCGTCCGCCGACGTTGATGCCGCCGGTCGGGATCTTGGTCATCTCGACGCCGTCCTTCTTCAGCGACGGCAGCAGCTCCTTGGCATGGCCCGGACGGTCGGTGACGTAGTCGTTGAACGACATGCCGTTGGATGGATTCCGGTCGGTGCTGCGGGCCAGCGTGTTCGAGCGCCAATCGATCGTGCCGGGGTTGGCGAATCCGCTGCTGATCCCCGCCCATCCGGGCCCGAAGGTGTCGCCGAAGGCGGCCAGGATCTGCCCTCGCTCGTCGGTCCACATGATCCCGAGGTCGGTGCCCTTGACCCGGTACCGTGCCTCGGTTGCGTTGATGGACTGGGCACCAGTCAGCATGGCGACCGGGCTCGCCCCGCCCAAGGGCGTGGTCTGCGCCGCCCCAGGCGCTGCTGCGCTGACCGTGACTGCTACAGTTGCCGCGCCCAGAGCCGCTAAGATGGCCCCGATCTGAGTTCGGCGAGTGAGCATCGTCTCCCCCTCCTGTACGAATGCGCGCGCCATCGCGCGGGCGCAGTCATGCGCCAGCGTTTGACGTAGCTGAATGCGATGGCCCCCAGCACTCGAATGGGGGTGACCGGCCTTCCTCGGAGCCTTCGGCGTAGCTGTGTGCGACCTACGCCTATCATAACGGCTTGGTAACGCTGCTCCGCTACTCCCCGTGGGTGAAACCTATCTCGGTGTATCCATCACCCGCGACCACTGTGTTTGTCACCGGTCACCGGTGGATTCTTCACGGGTGACCGCCCAGTCGCGGGCCTTCCGATAGGCGCGGACGGTTGCGTCAGCGCAGGCGTGCCAGCTGTAGCGGGCCGCGTGAGCGCGTCGGGCGGCCGCACCGGCGGGATCGCGGGCAGCGCCTTCCACGCGGACCAGTGCGGTGGCCAGAGCGGCCGAGTCGGCCGGCGGGACCAGGGCGGCGAGCCCACCAGCGACCTCTCGCAGTGCCGGCAAATCGGAGCACACCACCGGTATCCCGGCCGCCATCGCTTCTAGCACCGGCAAGCCGAAGCCTTCATCGAGTGATGGCAGCACCACCGCCGTCGCGCCGGCGACCACGCAGCGCAGGTCGGCCTCGTCGAGGTAGCCGACGGTGTGCACCCTGGGGGAAGTTGTCAGTGCCGGCCCCCAGCCTGCCGGCCCCGCCAGCACTAGCGGCGCGAGCTCAGGTTTTAACCGGTGAGCATCGAGCAGCACGTCGAGGCCCTTTCGCGGTTGCGCCGCCCCGACGAACAGCAGATACCGCGGCGGCAACCGCAGCGTGGCACGCAGTGCGTCGGTGGGCGTTGCGGCGCTTGACCATGCGCGATCCACCCCGAGCCGGGTGACCACGACCCGCTCTTCGGGGACGCCGAGCCGGCGGGTCACCTGCTGCGCCACAGCGTTGCTCGGAGTGCAGACGATCGCCGCGCGTGCCACCGAGCGCTGGACCAGTGCGGGCAGATCACGCTGCGGCGGGGACAGGAAGTCTGGTCGGTCCAGAAACGCCAGGTCGTGCACGGTCACGACGCCGCGGGCCCGAGTCGACGGCGGCAGCACGAAGTTAGTGGCGTGTAGCACATCAGCGTCGCCGGCGAGCAGCTCGGTGGGGGGCCAGTGTGCGCGGTGCCACAACGCCCGCAGCGCCCTGGCCGGGACCGGGCCGCCGCGCACTGCCACCCCGGCGGGTACCGCACCGCGCAGCTTGATCTGCCCGCGAGCGGTGAACGCGGTGACGGTGACGTCAACGTCGGAACGGGCCGCGAGCTCCCGCAGCAGCGCGGCGGTGTAGCGACCAATCCCACTGCGCTGTCCGAGCAATGGAGTGCCGTCAATCAGCACGCGCAGCGGGCGCTCGGCGGGTGGTGCGCAATCAGTGCACATCGGTGTGACCGTAAGCCACCGGGTACGTGACCGGACGGCCGTGCGATGAGCAGGTCAGCGGTGCGGGTCGCGGACTGCGCCGGTGGCGGCAGAGGTGGCCATCCGGGCGTACGCGCGAAGCGACTTGGCCACCGGGCGCTGCCGGTCCACCGGCTGCCAGGGGCGCTCGGACGCGTCCATCTTCGCCCGCCGCTCGGCCAGCACGTCGCCGTCGACCATCAGCCGCAATGCCCGCTCTTGCACGTCGATCACGATCCGGTCCCCGTCCTCGACCAGTCCGATCACACCACCCGCGGCCGCTTCCGGGGAGATGTGCCCGACAGCCACGCCCGACGAACCGCCGGAGAACCTGCCGTTGGAGCAACCCGGCTCGGTCCAGCTCGCCGAGGATGGCCGGGATGCCACCGGCCCGGTGCACGTCCTCCATGTGGTAGTCCGAGCTGGGCGAGACCTTGGCCAGGCAGGGCACCCGGCGGGACACTGCGTCGATGTCGGCCATGGTCAGGTTTACCTCGGC
>JAODNG010000017.1 GCA_025465385.1 Pseudonocardiales bacterium | reverse complement strand
ACGCGCCCACCGCAAGGAATAACGAGTAGATCGACGACACCAACCCCGACCTCGCCGCCAATCCTGCAGCCATCGACAACAGACCAACCAGGGCCGCCACCGAACGGATGACCGGACGACGTCATCGCTATTCTTTCGGGCCCCACCGACAGACGGTTCGATCTGAGACCCAGATAGTGACGGTGCTCACCAGGTGAGCCCGGGCCTTACGTTCACCGTTCAAAAGCCGTGCTCCGATCCATCGGAGCGTGATTCGAGTCCCTCGTCGGCGGGAGCCGGACGACAGGCCTTGCCGGTAGCGCCGGGGGCGCGAACACACACAGGCACGGCCCGTTGGTCCATCGGCGCCACCTGAGACGGAAAGATCGGCTTAGGTACGCGAACGTGAGAGCCACGTGACAACGCCATGGGAACACCTCCCCGTGTCCCGCGCGAACCGATTGCAACGCCTCGCTAGGCCGAGCGCGATCAACAATCCGTGCCTCCGGCGGTCTTCCGCTCCAGGATGTCCCCAGGGCTGGGCGTGAACGTGGTGGGTCACCAAGGGTGCGGGTAACCCGTCGCGTGGGCTCCGAAGTGTAAGCAGGCCAGGTGCAGGGGTCAGTCGTGGTCGTCAGGGATTTGGGCGCGCTGAGGCTCCAGCGGAGACTGATTGTGGTACCGGGATGGTCCCTGTCGACGGCGACGTGGACGTCATCGGCGAACCGGTACATCAGGGGCAGCCCGCGGCCACGGTTGCCGGGTGCGGTGGGGCCACCGACCGTGGTCGGTGACGGTGATGATGACGTGATCGTTGGTGCGCTGAGCGGTGAGTTGGATGTAGCCCAGTCGCCCTTGGTAAGCGTGCTCTGCGGAGTTGACCAATGCCTCGTAGAGGCTAAGGCGAGATCGTCGGCTGCCGCGTTCGACAGTCCGGTGGTTCGAGCCCAGTTCGCTAAGCGCCGTCGCACGCTCGACACAACCGCGAAGTCCGATGGGATCGTCGCGCACCACCCACAGGCGGGGTCGGAACGAGAGTCGGGTACGCGACCAGGTGTGGCGGGCACTGTGGCGGGTACCCGCCAACCGGACCCTGCTAACCGTCGGTCGGACACTGACCTGTTCGCCTCGGAGTCGGGGACTGATGGTGCATTGAGCGAAGCCTTCCAAGCTGGCTAAGCGCTGGCCGCGTGAGGGGCCATGCGCCCCGTCTGAGCCCAGAAAGTAGGAAAACGGTGGTATCAGCGCACGATCAGAACAATGCGCAACCCAGGGACGGCACCGGCGGTTGTGAGCCGGCGGCGGGCCACCACGCTCTGATCGCTCAACCGCACACCGAGGCCGAGGGTCCCATCGCGGCGGCCGAGGCGGTTGCGGCGCGGATCAGCACCGCGGAGTACCCGCTGGGCCGACCAGGGCGTCCACTCAATGGCCGTTCACCGTTCCTCATGGGGATGAGCGCCACCGCGGGGGTCGCGGTCACCGTCGGTGTGATAGCAATGATCATCACTGCCCGCTCGGTGCTGGTGTTGATCGGGCTGTCGTTGTTTCTGGCGATCGGTCTGGAGCCCGCCGTGTCGGTGCTGACTCGGCGCTGGTTGCCGCGGTGGGCGGCAGTTCTCACCGTGATGGTGGCGGGTTTAGGAGTGGTGGGTGGGTTCCTGGCCGCGGCGATCCCACCATTGGTGGGGCAGGCGACCCAATTCGTTGCCCAAGCCCCGAGCATTTTGACCAGGTTGCAGAATCACAACTCGGTGCTGGGTCAGCTCAACGCCCGCCTGCACTTGCAACAGCGCCTACAGCAGGCCCTCGACGGGGACGCCTCCAGCATGATTAACGGCCTGCTCGGCGCAGGCCAGGTCGTGTTCAGCGCGCTGGCCACCGCCTTGATCCTGATCGTGCTCACCGTGTACTTCCTGGTCGACCTGCCCCGCATCCGCGCGACCCTCTACCGACTAGTGCCCCATTCCCGCCGACCCCGCGCGATCCTGCTCGGTGATGAGATCTTCGCCAAAGTCGGTGGCTATGTGCTGGGCAACCTGCTGACCTCGCTGATCACCGGGGTCGTCATTTTCGCCTTTCTAGTGATCGTGGGGGTGCCTTATGCGCTGCTGTTGAGCCTGTTCGTGGCGATCCTGGACCTGGTCCCGGTGATCGGCTCGACCATCGCAGGGGTGGTGGTGTGCTTGGTCGCGCTGAGCGTGTCATTGCACGTCTGCCTAGCCACCATCGGGTTCTTCTTGATTTATCGGCTGGTGGAGGACTACCTGCTGGTCCCCAGGATCATCGGCCGAGCAGTCAAGGTACCGGCCCTGGTGACCGTCGTGGCGGTCCTCCTAGGCGGCGCCTTGATGGGCATCGTGGGTGCCCTGGTCGCCATCCCTACCGCCGCGGCCCTGCTATTGCTAGGCCAGGAAATGCTCTTCCCTCGTCTCGACCGCGCCTGACCACCCACCTCGGTCACTACCGACGCGCGCCACCACGACCAAGCCCCGACGGCATCGATCCCAGCGCGGCTACCCTCGACCGGAGAGCACCCACCACCTAGCGGGTGCCGGATAAGGAGCAGGCGATGAGTCTTGCGGACAAGGCCAAGGATAAGACCGAGGAGCTCAAGGGCGAGGGCAAGGAGGCCGCGGGTCGGGCGACCGACGACGACGAGCTCAAGGCCGAGGGCAAGACCGATCAGGCCAAGGGCAACCTCAAGCAGGCCGGCGAAAAAATCAAAGACGTCTTCAAATAGGACCGACCAGAGCCGAGGGCGCGGCCACGCGCAGGCGCGCCCTCGGCATCACAGGCCGCCCACCAGTCGCAAACCGATCCACAGGCGGACCAGGAGTCATTCGTCCTGTGCCCCTCGACGCGATAGTTTCTCCAGCGGCGCGGTGCCACAATCTGCCCACCAATTGGCCCAGAGCTGCTACTCGTCACAGGAAACGCTGATACCCGATCCGACTCCGTCTCCGGCCCGGTGCGCTCGCCGCTGATGGGCATGACAACTCGCCGGTGCGGGTGGCTAGGTGGGTGAGGAACACGGCGTGATCGTGTCCCCAGCCCACGCCGGTCGGGCACCGGCGTCCTTCGCTTAGTCGGTCAGCTTCTCGGCGTGACCGGC
>JAODNG010000577.1 GCA_025465385.1 Pseudonocardiales bacterium | reverse complement strand
GCTCCGCGGCGTCGAACATCTTGATGCCGAGGATGTCGTACTCGCGGCTGTTACCTGCCCCGAGTGGCTCGGTCATGGTGGAGATGCCGATTCCGAGCCGCCGGCCCTGCGCGCGAGCCTCCTCCTTCTCCCGCAGGAAGTCGTCGTAGCCGATTGCATTGAGTCCCACGTCAAGGCACTTCTCGAATTGTCCCGAGTCCAGTAGGAAGCCGTAGGGCGTGCGGAACGGGAACTGATCGTCCTTGACCAGGTTGAGCCGCCGGAACGCGGCCTGATCCATACCGAGATCGCTAGCAGCAGCCTGGATCGCGCGTTCCTGGAAGAACATCGCTTCGGTGACCCGGAAGGAGCACCGATAGGCGACACCACCTGGCGCCTTGTTTGTATATGCGCCCTGCGCGGTCATGTACCCGTATGGAATGTCGTAGGCGGCGAACGCGGAGTGGATCAGCCCAATCTTGAACTTCGTGGGCTGGGCATCCGAGAAGAATGCTCCGTTGTCGCTATCGCAGTGGAACCGAACAGCAAGAATCTTGCCATCCTTGCGGAGCGCGAGTTCGCCCTTGTAGTAAATGTCCCGGGCATAGTGCGTGGAAATGAGGTTGCCGGTCTTGTCCTCGATCCACTTCACCGGCCGGGCCAGCAGGATCGAACAAAGGATGGAGCAGACGTATCCCGGGTAGACAGGAACCTTGTTGCCGAACCCGCCACCGATGTCCGGGGAAATGATCCGGATCATGTGCTCCGGAAGTTCCGCGACGATCGCCACCGCCGCCCGGATGATGTGTGGGGCTTGGGTCGTCATGTAGACGGTCAGCTTGGCGGTCGCCGAGTTGTAGTCCGCGATCGATCCGCAGCACTCAATGGGCGAAGGGTGCGACCGCGGGTAGTGCAGCTCCAACTTCGAGACCAGGTCGGCCTGGGCGAAGGCGCGTTCGGTGCCTTCTCGGTCACCGACCTCCCAGCGGTAACAGATGTTGTCCGTCTGGCCTTCCTTGTCGTCCCGAATGATCGGGGCACCCTCTGCTTGGGACTGAAAAGGGTTGACGATCGGTGGCAGCGGCTCGTACTCGACGACGATCGCCTCACAGCCATCCTTGGCGATGTAAGGGTCGTCAGCGCACACGCAAGCGATTTCTTGGCCCTGGAACCGCACCTTGTCGGTGGCAAGCACCGCCTGGGTGTCGTAAGACAGCGTCGGCATCCAAGCCAGGTTGTGCTGAGCGGCCATTTCCCCGGTCAGCACCATGTGCACGCCGGGAATCTGCCAAGCCTTACTAGTGTCGATCGACTTGATCCGCGCGTGAGCCAGGGGGCTGCGAAGGATCTCCATGTGAACCATACCGGGCAACTTGAAGTCATCGGTGTAGTTGCCCTTACCGCGAAGGAAGCGGTCGTCTTCGACCCGCTTGCGGCTTGAACCCAAGCCACCGATCTTGATTTCGTCTAACGCCTGCGCCACGTCACATCTCCCTTTGTCGTCGACTCTAGCCTGTCAGCGACTAATCGCGCCTGCTTCGGACCGCATTTTCTCCGCGGCCCAGAGCACCGACTTCACGATATTTTGGTAACCGGTGCAACGACAGAGGTTGCCCGAAAGCCCCCAACGTATGTCTTCCTCAGTGGGATTGGGATTTTCGTCGAGAAGTGCCTTCGACGCCATCATCATCCCAGGCGTGCAGTAGCCACACTGCAGCCCGTGCTCTTCCCTGAACCCCTCCTGAATGGGGTGGAGCTCACTAGGTAGACCGAGACCCTCAACGGTCGTAACCTCGTGCCCGTCAGCCATGACTGCGAACATCGTGCACGACTTCATGGGCAATCCGTCTACCAGTACAGTGCAAACGCCACAGTTTGTGGTATCGCAGCCGATATGCGTCCCGGTCAGCCCTAGCACTTCACGGAGGAAGTGGACCAGGAGTATCCGAGGCTCGACATCGGCAGATTTCGGTTCCCCGTTTACTACGACGTTTATCCGTCGTTCTTCCACGCCGCCTCCTTGACGTCACCAATGCTTCTGAACATAGTCGAATGCCAGCTGATTCAGGCCGCTGCAGCGTGTTGGTTGCTCAATGCACGCGTGACGAAGGTGTAGACCACGTGCCGCTTGTACTCTGCGCTACCGCGTACGTCGGTCTTGGGTTGAGCCGCTTCCGCCGCCAGTCGCGCTGCCTGCTCGATCGAACTGGCGTTGAGCGACTTACCCGCGAGTGACTGTTCGGCCGCGGTGCATTGGATGTTGTTCGGCCCAACACCGGTGAGCGCAATACCCGCCCGGTTGATCGTGCCGCCAGAGGACTCCAGTGCTACGGCCAGACCAACGGTCGCGAAGTCGCCAACCCTCCGCTCAAGCTTCAGGTACGTACCCGAACGCGTGCCTCTCGCCGCCGGCACCCGAGCCCGGACCGCGATCTCGCCTTGCTGAAGGGCATTCTGGAAGGGCCCAACCACAAACTGTGAAACCGGAATGGCGCGCTCGCTACCATCAGCGCTCCGGGCGATGATCTCCCCGCCCATCGCCAACATCACCGACGCCCAGTCACCCTGAGGGTCTGCGTGGCAAACGGAACCGACGAGGGTTCCACGGTTACGAACCATGGGATCGGCGATGAGCGGCGCCGTCGCCGACATGGTGGGGTACTTACTCCGGAGCAACGGGGACCGTTCCAGAGATCTGTGCCGGCACAGGGCGCCGATATTCAACGATCCGTCAGAGTCCTCCTCGTGGAAGTCCAGACCGGGAATATTGTTGATATCGATGATGCAGGCCGGCGCGGCGAAGCGCAGCTTGATGAGCGGGATGAGGCTTTGCCCTCCTGCGAGGATCTTCGCCTCGTCACCGTAGGCCTGCAAAACGCCGAACGCTTCGTCAAGCGAACGTGGAGCCTCGTAGTGAAAACGAGACGGATACATCCAGACCCTCCTAGTCCCTGAACAGTCCGCGGAAAAGCTGTACACCTTTGAGGCCGCCCGTCGCGGCATTATTATTCGAATGCCACGGACGGGCTATCTATTGCCAAGCGCTCGAGTCAAATACTTATCGAGCCATTGACGACCGGCTCAGGAGTCCAGCAGCCCGAGTCCGTGACGCGGCGGGGTGTCGTCTAGCGACCCGACCCCTTGGTGCGAGGGGGATTCGTCCTGCGGCGCTGCCGCGGGACGCGGGGCTGGCGCTGGCGCAGGCGCCGGACGCGGCGCGGCCGCTCGACGCGGTGACTCCGGGCGCTCAGGCTCGACCACTGCCGTCGGGACGCTTTCGTCCTCCGGGTTGGGTCGCGGCTGCTGGTGGGGCGGCCACGGCCCAGGTACTGGTTGACCGGCTATCCGAAGCCAGTCCACCACCTCTGGCCAAGCAAAGATTGTTGGGCTCTTCCCGGTCTTCGGCGCGT
>JAODNG010000562.1 GCA_025465385.1 Pseudonocardiales bacterium | reverse complement strand
TGCGCGGCGATTGCATCGAGTTCCCGGGTCGCGGCCTTCTCCCGGACCCGTAGCTCGTCCAGTTGGCGCTGCCAGGTCTCGGCGTCGACAACGGGCGGTAGTGCGTTGGCGGTCATGGCTTCCTCCTCGCTGCGAGCCGGTGTTGGGCTACTCCGGGATGATCGCTGTCAGTGTCGACTCTCGCCAGCGTCGAAACTCACCGCGCTGCCACGCTTGTACGCAAGCGGATCCTTATATGGACACCGGCCGAGGGGTGAACTGGGTGGTAGGCCGGCGCCCACTTTCCCAATGTCGCGGTGTCTACATCAGTGCTCTGACACCGCAAACGAAGGAGAACCGAAATGGGAAAAATCGTCATGAGCGAGTTCGTCTCTCTCGATGGAGTCATCCAAGACCCGGACGGTAATGAAGGCTTCAGAGTCGGCGGCTGGGTCGGCCAGCTCAAGGATCGCGAAGAGCTCTACGCGGTCAAGCTCGGCGAGGCGCTGGACACCGAGGCCTTACTGCTCGGTCGGCGCAGCTATGAGTTCTTCGCCGCGCGGTGGCAACCCCGGCGTGGCGACTTGGCGGACAGGTTGAACAGCCTGCCCAAGTACGTCGTGTCCTCGACCCTTCAAGATCCCGACTGGAACAACTCGACGGTCCTCAAAAGCGACGTGGTGAACGAGGTCTCGAAGCTGAAGCAAGAGGTAGCGGGGGACATCGTCGTCTACGCCAGCTTCCAGCTCTTGCGCACGCTGATCGAGCACGACCTCGTCGACGAGCTGCGGCTGATGGTCCTCCCAGTGGTGCTCGGTACCGGCGAGCGGCTCTTTGGCGAAACAAGCGACAAGAAACCCATGCGCCTGGTCGACACCCGGACCGTCGATGACGACATCGCCTTCCTCACCTACGAGCCGGTCCGAGAAGCCTAGCTACGGCACGCACAGAGGGATCCCTACCGGACAGCCAGATCAACGTGGGTGGGAGCTGCCGGGCGTGGCGGCGACGTCGATCATTTCCAGCGGAAGTGCACGAAGATCCGGCCGAAGTTATTTGAGTCCTTCTCCACCCGGTGGTACTGAGACTTGATCTCTTTCTGCTCCAGGAAGCGCAGCACATGTTTCTTGAGCGCGCCGGAGCCTTTCCCGGGGATGATCTCCACTAGCGGCGCCTTCGTGGTAACGGCCTCATTGATGATCGCCCGCAGTGCGCGATCGATGTCACCACCTCGGTTGTAGATGTCGTGCAGGTCGAGCTTGAGCTTCATATCTACCATGGTTCTCCCCAGCGCATGATCGCAACAGGGCGACAGATCGTGAGTGTCCGGGCTATTTTCGCCGCTTAGCTCCGCGCCCGCGGCTGCAGCTCCCGGCGATCGGCCTCGGGAATCTCTCCCGGGGTGGGCTGGGCTGGAAGACTGGCCGGATGCGAGCCCTGCAGTATGTGACCTACGGTGGTCCAGAGGTTCTGACCTGGGCAGAGTCTCCTGATCCACATGCGGGCGCGGGCACGATCCGGATCGCTGTGCGGGCGGCTAGCGTGAACCCGATCGACTGGAAAATGCTGGCTGGGGCGATGTCCGGTGGCCAGCGGATGGTTGGGACGGGATACCTCGGATACGACGCCGCCGGCGTGGTGGACGAGGTCGGCGAGGGGGTCACCGGAGTATCCGTGGGTGATGAGGTGTTCGGCCGTGGCCACAACACGCAGGCGGACTACGCTGTGCTGGACTCCTGGGCGCGCAAGCCGCCGTCGATCGACTGGGCCGTGGCCGCCGCGGCTGGCGTGGCCGGGGAGACCAGTGAACGCGGTCTTCGCCTGCTCGGCGTCCAGGCCGGCGACACGTTCTTCGTCGATGGTGGCGCGGGTGGCGTGGGAGCCGTCGCGGTGCAGATGGCGCTGGCCCGAAAAGCGAGGGTGATCGCGTCGGCGAGCGAGGCCAACCAGGACTATCTGCGGGAGATCGGGGCGATCCCGGTGCGCTACGGACAGGGCGTGGCCGATCGTGTCCGGGCCGCTGCCGGCGGCCGGGTTGATGCTGTCTTCGATGTCGCGGGCAAGACTCCGATCGAGGAGCTGATCCGCCTGGTCTCCGAGCCGTCTGAGGTGCTGTCCATCGCCAACTTCACGGCCGCTCAAGCTGGAGCCCGGGTCACCGGTGGCGACGCGGACAGCAGCCCCATGCAGGCCCTGGCAGAGGTCGCCGGACTACTGGCGCAGAACAAGCTGGTGATCAAGGTGCAGACCTATCCCTTCGGCCGCGCCGCCGAGGCCTACCGCATCAGTCAGAGCGGCCACGTCCGCGGAAAGCTCGTCTTAATCCCCTGAGCGTCGACGCCGCACTGTGCGTTGACGGATCACACGTCGGGCAGGGTGGGTTGATGCGCGATCCCTATCCGGACACCAACCCGTCCCTCCGACCTGTCTTTTGGTCACGGGGCGGGAGGCGTCCGAGTGGTGGGGCGACCAAGTGATGCCGCGTTTGGGTCCGAAGTGCTTCTTATTCGGTCGGGCATGGGCGGACGGCACCGGGACAACAAATCGCATTCCGTCGATGGCCGCGACCAGCCCACCACCCAATGCCTGCGCGAAACCGATGCCGGCCTGGGCGGTGACTAGGTGCGGGTTGGCCCGCGGCGTAGTTCTCCGTGCGCAGGAAGGTGTGTTTTACATAGCCGAGCCGGTGCCGGGCCAGCGCGGGCACGCCAGGGACCGCGATCGGAGCGTAGGTGATGTTCAACGCCTGGGCGGTCGGGTACGCCGCCACGGAGATGTCCAGATTCGCCAGGTGCGCCCGGCGCCCGGAGGTGGGGGTTAGCGAGTCCGGGAACTGCGGGCACCAGCCCAGGACTTCCAGGATCGCCTCGGAGATATCCACCCGGGGCATCATCGCGGTGACCCGTTTACGCAGCTCGATCAGCGATTCGGGTTCCTCGATCGCCTTGGTGGCTGCCACATGGACCCGGCCGTCGGCGTCGATGCTGACCGCAGTGTTGGCGTCCACCGGCTCGGCCACCGCTTGGTAGGTCTCATCCAGCTGCTGGCTGTGCGCGGCCAGCAGCTGCTCAAGGTCCTCGGGCAGGCCCAGATCGGTGAGTACGGATTCGTGGACCGCGTCCCACGGCGAGCCGTCCTGCGGAGTTCGGGTCACGCCAGCGGCTGGAAGCCGGGGCCCGGCTGTGTCTGTTTTGGTGAGCGATCCGCCCTGTCCGCCCCTCACTCGGTGGTTCCGCTGAAGGGGGCTGGTTCAGGACAGCCAGTCGGTGTAGTGGGTGGGGGCAATGCGGGCATCGTTTCGGGCGGTGAGGACGTCGCCGTGGACGGCGGCGAACATGCCGGCGGTGTCATCGGTGACGACAGAGCGCCCGTCGTTCTTGGCGGTTAGGGTGAGCCGGCCGAGTTCGTCGAGGGGGTAGACGTCGGGACCTGCGATGTTGACGACGCCGTTCAGAGGGCTGCCTGCGGCGACTTCGGCGACAATGCTGGAGACATCCGCGGCGGCGATCGGCTGGATTGGCGTGCGTGGCAGGCGGACGGTGTCGCCGTCGGTGGTCATGGCCAGGGTCGCGTCCATGAACTCCATGAACTGCGTGGCGCGGACGATGGAATATGGGATCGGCCCGGCCTTGAGGATGTTTTCCTGAAGTACCTTCGCCCGGTAGTAATCCAGATCGGGTACTTGGTTCGCGCCGACGATCGAGAGGATGACGAAGTGCCCGACCCCGGCCTTGTCACTCGCGGCAAGAACGTTGTCCATCGAAGTCTGGAAGAAGGCGAGCGAGGCGTCGTCGAAGGTCGGGGAATTCGTCAGGTTGATGACGACGTCGGCGCCCGCCACGGCCGCCTCCAGCCCCTGGCCAGTCATGATGTCCACGCCGGTGGACAGGGAGTGCGGTACGGCTTGGTGCCCGGCCGCGTTGAGGTTCTCCACGACCCGTGACCCGATCAGTCCGGTTCCGCCGATGACTGCGAACTTCATGGCATGCGCCTTCTTTCGATGATTTAGTGCCGCATATACACCTTATGAGGCTCTGATTACTACCGGTGGCGCCGGGCTCCTAGGGTGTGGTGGTTGCGGTGCGGTAGAACTCGGCTGCGGTGACGGTGGCGGGGACGCCGAGTTCGGCGGTGACCGTGGTGATCGCGGTAGCACCGATGTTGAGGTCGGCTTGGCCGTCGGTGGTGAAATACGGTGCGATGAATGTCTCGTAGTGGGCTCGGGCTTCGTCTGCGGTGTGTCGGCCGAGGAACGTCTGGATGTGCTGCACCGTGGTGTCGAGTTCGTTGTGGATCACCTGCAGGGCGCGTCGGTGGGCTCGTACGACGGCCTGGGCCGCGGGGTTGTCCCGGTGGATGTAGGTGGGGGTCGACGGCCACGCCGACGGTGGGGATCTGGAAGTGGTCGCCGACCCAGGCCAGCACCTGCCAGCCATGCTCGGCGGCTATGGCCTCCGGTGCCATGGTGCTGCCGACCAGGGCAGCGTCGATCGTGCCGTCGTGTAGCCAGCGCAGGTCCATGCCGTAGTCGCCGGGCGGGCGGACGAGGGTGTGGATGTCGCGGTCCGGGTCGAGGCCGGCCTGGCGCAGCACGATCCGGGCGAAGCACCCGGGTGCGGTGTGGGGGGCGTGTACCGCCAGCCGTCGGCCGGCCAGGTCGGCCAGGGAGGTCAGGCCCGGGCGGGCGAGGAACCAGAACAGCGGACGCCCTCGTCGGCGTAGTAGCCCTGCTGGTCGGCGATGTAGGCGACCAGTTCCTCGTGCAGGCCCCGCCCGACGTAGGTGAGATCGATCGTGTACATGAACGTTTTTCCTTGATCGTGTCACCGCCATGCGCCCGCACGTGCCGCGGGCCCGGCTGCTGCGGCCCAGGGTGCTGAGGTGACGGTGTGCCGGACGCGGTCCGGCCGTCGGCCGGACCGGGACGGCAGGCAGCACTGGGTGTACGACCGGGCGGGTAGATCGTGTCGCCGCTGCGGCGAGCGAGTGATCCGATCGGCACAGGGAGCGGACGTCTACGCCAGGAACACCTACTACTGCCCTCGCTGCCAACCAGACCACCCCGCGCCGCCGTGAGACCGAAGTAGCCGCGCCGCGCGTAGCGTCCCCAAGCGTGCAGGTTGGTGGGCGCCGGCAGCGCCGTGTTGATTTAGTTTTGCTGTAACATCAATCCCTACAGACAACGTTCCTCACCGATGACACTTTCAGACATAAGGGTGGTGGCTGGTAATGCGTAAGAAGATTGACAAAGCTGCTGTTCTGCGAGCTCTACAGACAATCGAAGATGACGATTATGACGGCTTTGTGCTCCTCGTGCAAGCAGCTCGTAACAGGAATGTTGTATTCAACCCCGATTTGCCCGTGTGGCCCATGGCTCAGCGCATGGGGATCATCGTGGACTGTAATCGTGGCGGTGTTCCAGAATTCGATGAAGCAATGCGTGATTTCGTGCGAGACAGGAACAATGTGGACGGCTCGGACAAGCGTCCCTTCGTGAAAGGTAGACATTAAAGGAGCGCATTCAGCTACCCGGCGGTCACAACCGCCGGCTACCGGACCGCGATGCCCGTTTGTGGCCTCGCAACTGCCATCTCCAACGCAGGCGGGCACCGGTCGGCATCTGCGGACGGTGTAGCGTCATCTCGCGGATGATCAGATCAGAACGTCAACCTAAGCGTTGTGTCTCTAATCCGGTCATCCGGTGCCCCGCGTGGTGCCGCTGATCGTCCCGACGCTGCTGTTGATGCCGGTAGCGGCCTTGTTGATCGTGTTAGCGCTACCGTTGACCGTACCGGCCGTATCTTTGATAGTTCCCGCAGTTGTATTGATCGACTTCGTCAGACCAGCGATGTCCCGGGCCGTGGCGTCGGCCGTGTTGAGCAGGCCCTGCAGCGGCTTCGCACTCGACAAGATCGACGATGCAAGCTCGTTGGTCCGGTTCAACTCGATGACCGAGTTGGTCGAGACGTCGATCTTGCTAGCGTTCTCCGCGATAGTCTGCGCCTTCTTGTCGATGCTCTGTGCCGCAGCCAGCGTGCGGGCGAGCAAGGCGGCCGCTATACCGATCACCAGTACACCGACTACGAGGATTACGACACTGACAACATTGAACAGTCCAGCCCCTCCGGATCTCCCGGATCGAGCACCCGTGCTTGCCAACTCCACCACCGCTTCCTCTGCGCACGATTGGTCATAACCAACTTTAGCCTCGATCTGTAAATCACTCTTAAAGTTGATCTCTGGTTTGCCGGCCTCCTGCACTCCCGGCCCTGCTCTGTTACTAGACCAGCGTCCTCACCGGCTGCAGTGCACGGTGTCCTGGCACAGTGACCCGAATCATCGGCCAACGCGTCCTGGTCGGGTTGGGTTTCCGGGTAAAGCGGCAGGGTCGAGTGTTGATCAGGGCGCTCTCAAGCTAACTTCAGGGCCGTGTCACTGGCGGGTGTTGTGGGAGCGGTCCCGTTCGGGCTGGAGTTCGTCGGGCGCCCGGAGGCGCAGGCCATGCTTAGCTTATTACGGGCGGAGAAGGCCGAGTTCGAAGCGGTTCTGGGTACCTCGGTCGAAATCGTGGCCGACGCGAGCCTGTATCACCAGCGGTGGATCATCCGCGACCGTGGTCACGACGAGGAAGCCCCCACGTTGGGATGGGATCCAGCCAGACGCGAACTCACATCGTTCGCCGGCTCAGCGGCGGAGTTCGCGACTACGCTGAACCTGCTACACACTCTGGCCTGGAGCCAACAGACCCGAGCCACCAACATGCCCTTGACTGATTCTGTGCTTGCGGTCGACCGCGTCTACACCGAAGTGGCCAACACATACCCCGCGTTCGCGCTGCGCGGCCTGGACTGGGACCAGATCACCCAACGCCATGCCCATCTGGTGGAGCTGCACGGCGAGGAATTTCTGCTCGGAGTTCAGCGGTGGATCGCCGAGCTCGGTGATGCCCACACCTCGGCTCGCCGCCCGACCCGCAGGTTTCATCCTCCCTATCGCGCCCGGATGACACCGGCCGGCGCCGAGCTCACGCGCGTCCCGTGTGGCTCGGCGGCTCATAAGGCCGCTGTTCGCACCGGCTGGATCATCGATGTCGCCGACCCGGCACGGTGGCTGACCACCTCCGGGGCCACACCCCAGCAGCATGCACAAGTCGCCGCCCGCAACTTCATGTCCATGACCGAGCCCCAGCGCGAATTCACCGCCCGCGACTGCCACGGCAACCGCGCCCGCTGGAATGAAACTACGATCGCGCCCACCCTGCACGACACCCTTCGCTGGTGGCATCTTGACCAACACCGCACCTACATCCAGCTCGACAGCTTCGACGGATCGCTCGATCTCGCCGCCGGCTTCGACACCCTGCTCACCGAAGCGCGTACACGCCACAGCCAGATGCTGATCTTGGATCTACGCGGCAATGCCGGCGGAGCGCTGACCTCGGCAACCGCGCTACGGGACCGATTCCTGCGCACTCACACCCAGCTAGGCAGCATCGCGTTCACCACGGGCACCGGACAGCTGGCCAACCCGGTCCCACTCATCGGCGACCCTTCCCCGTCCACGCGCTGGACCGGACCGATCACCGTCCTGGTCGATCCGATGACCTACTCTGCCGCCGAAGATTTCCTGCTCGGCCTGCAAGGTCTCGAACACGTCACCGTCCTAGGAGAACCCACCGGTGGAGGAAGCGGTCGGCCACGCACCATCACCATCACTCCCGAACTCGTCCTCAGCATCAGCACCGCGCTCACCTACGACCGCCACCACCGCTGCATCGAACTCAACGGTTTACCCGTGGATGGACCCGCCACGACCTTCGCTCGATAGCGTTCCGCCATAGCCTTCCGCCGACCACCTTCAGAAGCAAAACGTCCTACGGAACGCCGCACGCCAAAGCGGCTAGAAAGCGGGCCGAAATCACATGTTGACCAGCCTGTTACCCATCAAGTGAAGCGACCTGTCGCCACCACTGCGCTATCGTGCTGGCCCGTTAGGCGGAACCGCGCGGGTGATCCCTCGGCTGAACGGCTGACAGCGAAAGGCAGGCTATCCGGGCGACACCGCCCTTAGCCGCCTGGGCCAAAGCTGTAGGGGTGTCCGGCGCGTCGTCCACCACGATCGATCCTGGTCCCCGGTCGGTGAAGACGAAGGGCACCGTGGTGCGTGACGTACCTGAGCCGGCAGCGTCCGTGTGCACATCCAGCCAAATCTCGTTGCGCGGATTGGCGTATCCAGGGTTCGTCGATGATTCTCCGGTGATAGAGGTGGGATTGACGGCGGGATCGACACTGTTCTGGTAGAGCGGCCCTTCGGCGGCGGGGTTAGGACTACAGGCGTTGACGTTCGCGTGCGCCGCGTAACCCCGGTTGGGCAGGAAACCGGAGACTGTCAACTGCGCGTTGGTGGACTCGCCTGACGGCGCCATCACCACCGTCAGGTGCGCGCCCGGTGGCGCCAATGCCGGGTTATAGGTGTAGGCCAAGGTGCCGGTGTTGGGCCGTGAGGTCGATTCCGGGGTCGGCTGGGTGAGTGTGCCGTCGCCGTGGAGGGTCATCGCAGTCACTGCCGGCAGGCTGAGCCCATTGTAAGCGCAAGCCATCGGCATCAGCGCCAGGATGGCTGTGACCGTGGCTAGCTTCAGCCGTCGGCGCACCGGTCGACCAATGGTTACCGCTTGCATGCACGGCTGGGCGCACGTCCACGGTGTGTAATGTCGATCACTCCAAGAATGTCCCCTCATAGGAGTATAATGCAGTACTTTCGCGGCGAGCGCGAGGCGAACGGCTCCCGGGATAATCCCCAGCCCCCCGGATGGGGAGGCCACACCCGAACTGCGTTCTCCAGCAGCGCCTTGCCCAAGCGGTGCGCCGGGGTGTCGATCGGTACCTCATGTTGGGCGCGGGCCTAGATGGCTTCTCCTACCGCTCGCTGCTCATGGCGCAACTGCAGGCGCTCGAAGTCGACCACCTGGTGGTCGTCGTGCACTATTAACCTCCCGGCTCGTCTGGTGTGACCTCGAGCCGCGACGCTAACTGTGTAGGCAGCTCGCGGCGATCCGGCGGCGCTGTGCGCAGTGATGGGAAGGACCGTCTTGTGTACGACTACGACCTGTTGGTGATCGGGTCCGGCCCCGGCGGTCAGAAAGCAGCCATCGCGGCCGCCAAGCTGGGCAAGCGTGTGAGCGTCGCCGAGCGTCGCAACATGATGGGTGGGGTCTGCGTCAACACCGGTACCATCCCGTCGAAGACGTTGCGGGAGGCCGTGCTGTACCTCACCGGTTTCGCGCAGCGGGACATGTACGGCGCTAGCTACCGGGTCAAGTCAGAGATTACGATCGCCGACCTGCTGGCCCGCACTCAACACGTTGTTGGCCGCGAGGTCGAGGTGATCCGTAGCCAGTTGCTTCGCAACCACGTCGACCTGCTCGGGGGCACTGCTCGGTTTGAGGATCCGCAGACGGTCACGGTGCAGGGGGAAGCCCGCGGCGACCACACCACCGTCACTGCCGAGAAGATCGTGATCGCCACCGGTACGAAGCCGGCCCGACCGCCCGAGATCGAGTTCGACGATGACCACGTGCTCGACTCCGACGGCGTGCTCCGGATGCAGCGGGTGCCCGGCTCGATGGTGGTCGTAGGGGCCGGCGTGATCGGCATCGAGTACGCATCGATGTTCGCGGCACTCGGCACCCGGGTGACTGTTGTCGAGAAGCGGCCGCAGATGCTGGAGTTCTGCGACCCCGAGGTGGTCGAGTCGCTGAAATTCCACTTGCGCGACCAGTCCGTCACTTTCCGCTTCGGCGAGGAGGTGGCCAAGGTCGAGATCGCCCCCAAAGGAACGATTACGAGCCTGGCCAGCGGCAAGCGGATCGCGGCGGACATGGTGATGTACTCCGCGGGCCGCCAGGGCGTCACCGACGAACTCGAGCTCGACAAGGCCGGGCTCGCCGCCGACCAGCGCGGGCGAATCACGGTCGACGGGCAGTACCGCACTGCGGTCCCGCACATCTTCGCGGTCGGCGACGTGATCGGCTTCCCCGCGCTCGCGGCCACCTCCATGGACCAGGGGAGACTGGCGGCGTACCACGCGTTCGGCGAACCTGCCCGCGAGCTTCGGGAACTGCAGCCGATCGGGATTTACACGGTGCCCGAGATCTCCTACTGCGGCAAGACCGAAGCCGAGCTGACGGAGTCCGCCGTACCCTACGAGGTAGGGATGTCGCGCTATCGCGAGCTCGCCCGAGGTGCGATCGTCGGCGACTCGTACGGGATGCTGAAGCTGCTCGTCTCGACTGAGGAGCGCACTCTGCTCGGCGTGCATGTGTTCGGAACCAACGCCACCGATCTCGTGCACATCGGGCAGGCCATCATGGGTTGCGGCGGTACGGTCGACTACCTGGTCGACACCGTCCTCAATTACCCCACGCTCTCAGAGGCCTACAAGGTGGCCGCGCTCGACGCCACTAACAAGATCCGCGCGTTGGACACATTCGCAGGCGGGACCTAACACGGTGCTGAATAGCTCGGTGCCGCGGCACCTTACAGATCGCTGACGTGGACACTAGCAACGAGCGGGCGACCGGGATTGAACCGGCCGACGCTTCGGTGCATCGACGGAATGAGGTCGGTGCGCTGCTGCTCGTGCCCCCACATCAGAGGATGTCGTTCTACCTTGAGACGCGGCGGCTGATCATGCGGCCGTGGGTGCAGTCAGATTCCGAGGGCTATCGCGCGCTGGGCGCCGAACGGGGCCGCCGCATGCCGACGGCCACCGCCATCCGCGAGAACATCGCCTCCCAGCTCTCGACACCGCCACCGCCACCGCCACCGGACGATCGCGGCGAACTGGTCTGGCTCACGCGCACGCTGCCCGGCGATCTCTGATCAGCTGCATGTCGGACCATCGAATACCTGATTCGTGGTCAGCAGCTTCGGAATCGGTTCACCCCGACGGGGCTCCCCAACGTGGCTGCGGGAATCGCCGACGATCTTGCACGCTAAGGCGGGAGCGACGATCACTTGGAACAGTGCCCGGAAGAATCCCAGCAGCGCGCCGCGTTGATTGGTTAAGTGGAACGACCGGCGGTTCGTGCATGCTGAGCTTGCCTGCCATTTACCGGCTCAATTTTGTCCAGATGCCGTTCATCTTCGACGGTGGTCCGACAGAGCGGTGGTGCGGCGCCCACACCGAGAGGCCACCCGCACGGGTGACCCCTCGGCTGTCCGTAACCTGCTTGACGGCGCCGGCGCTAACCGGTGAGCGTCACGCCCGCTGAAGCTGTCGGGCGTTCAAACGGATCTGCCCGGCATCGGTTTGTGCCTGGTGGGCATTGTTGTGCGCCAGCTGGGCCTGGTCCTCCGCCTGCTGGGCCTGTTGGTTGGCTTGGTCGGCTCGCTCCTGCGCGGCCTGGGCGCGTTGGTTGGCCTGCTGCGCCTCGTTCTGCGCCTGCTGCACCTGGGTTTGGGCCTGTTGCACCTGGCCCTGAGCCTGCTGGGCACGCTGGTTGGCCTGCTGCGCCTCGTTCTGGGCTTGCTGGGCCTGCCCCTGTGCCTGCTGCAGCTGGTTCTGGGCCTGCTGGGTCTGGTTCTGAGCCTGTTGCGCCTGGTTCTGGGCCTGTCGCGCCTGGATCTGCGCTTGCTGGGCGGCGCTCCTGGCCTGCTGCGCTCCCTGTCGAGCGTTGTGGGCGTCCTGCTGTGCGATGCGCGTCTGGTCTTCCACTTGCTGAAGGTCGCGCTGAAGTTCGTTGACCGTCAGCTCGACTAGAGCGCGCTCGTCTCGGTAGCGCTGGTTTTGGTTTCCTCCCTCATTCTGCTCGGTAGTGGACTGCTGTCGCCCGGTCGATGATGTCACGCCAACTCCCTGATTCCCCGATTTATCGGCTTGTTGACCATGGACACGGACGCGCCGCAGCGTCTCGTGACCGACACGTGGCTCTGGCTCAAGCGGAAGAACTCCCACCTGCCAGGTGCATCTGCGGTTGATCACAGGACCGACCCGCGGCTCTGGCTCTAAGCGGGTGATCATGCCGCTCACCAGTGCGTCCGGGTAACACGGAACTCCATCCCGCGCACTGAGGTCAACCCCTACTCGCTACTCTATTTCGGTAATGTTACCGAGACATGTCCAGAGCAATCACCTAGACCTCTGGATGAAGATCTCTATAGTGGCTGAGTAACCACTATGAACAGCGTGCGAAATCAATGTGTCGCAAAGGTTTCGACGTACCATTTACGGGACACTTGGGCATGGCGCGCTATGGATATGCGCGGGTGAGCACTCACTCCCAAAAGGACGACTCCCAACTCGACGCGCTGCGCGCTGCCAGGTGCGACCGGATCTGGACCGACAAGGCCTCCGGCAAGCGAGTCCGACGAGCGCAGTGGGACAATCTGCTGGCCTCCCTTCGTGAAGGTGACCAACTGGTCATCACCCGCCTGTCACGGATGGCCAGGTCGGTCAAGCACCTCACGGAGATCGCCGCGCTGCTCGCTGAGCGCTGCATCGACCTGGTGGTGCTCGAACAGGGCATCAACACCACCACCCCGCCGGGACGTTTCCTGTTCCACGTCATCGGCGCAATTGACGAGATGTCGGCCGATCTCATCAGCGAGGCCACCCGGCACGGGCTGGAAGCCGCACGAGCCCGTGGGCGCACCGGTGGCCGCAAACCGAAGCTGAGCCAGCGACAGATTGAGGTCGCCCGGCAGATGTATAACGACAAGGGCGAGGACGGCAAGCGTGAATACACCGTTGCCGAGATCGCAGAAACCTTTAACGTGTCCCGCAAGACGATCTATCGCCACCTCGATTAATTGCAGGACAACAGCGGCTGGCGGCACGTCGTGATCCCGGACCCACCGTGTCAGATGTCAGCCTTGCTCAACTTGGTCGGACGATCTTGTCATGGGCGAGGGCCTTGTTGTCCGAGTCATGCAACCACCTGTGGATCGATGCACTCCATGCGGATACCAGCTTTGTGGGATGAGCACGATTGGCTCGACCGTCTACGTTTGGGGAGTGGTGAGGACAGGAGGAGGACGAGTTCACCTACGTGCTTACGGGCACGTTCGCAGCGGTACTTGGGGGTCATGAGATCGAAGCCGGCCCCGCCCGACCTCGTCTTCAAGCCGCGGGGCCAGTGGCACACGTTCTGGAATCCGGGCGATGTCCCGACGCGGTCCTCGAGATCATCTCGCCAGCCGGTTTGGAGGAGTTCTTCCGGTTGGTCGACGCTCCGGAAGCGGAACAGGATCCCCACAAGATCGCGGAATGGTCGCGCGTCGGAGGCGACATAGAGCAAGCGGCGACCGCAGCGCTTGTTGAGCGCCATGGGCTGCGCTTCTGAGACGTGATGGGCACGGTAGCTCGTATCCAGAGGCCGCACCACACTCGTGTTCGCCCACGGTGTCGATCTTCAAGCGATTGGGGATCTGCTCGGGTGCCAGCTCGTCGCCTACGTGTCGTCGCTGCTGCGTCAGCTTGCTGCTAGAGGCCGACCGTGCTTCCGTCATCTTCGTCTGCCCTCATCGTGATGGAGTCGTGATCAAGGCCTGGGGACTGGTCTCAACAAGTAGCCCCGTAGTCGGGGAAGTTGGGGCGGCGTTCGTTGACGATCCGTTGCTGATGATCGGAAGTTGAGCAGCCCGAGGATCTACAGCGCGGCGGCAAGCTTGTCGAGTGAGCTGGTCAGGTCCTCTCTCGACACTCGGGGCATCATCGCGAGCAGTTGTTCGTCGGTGACCGCGGACCAGTCGTAGGTCAGGGTCACCAGGGTCTGATCGTCGCCATCGGGTTCGAGTGTGAAAGTGAAGGAATGGCCGAAAGGGTCGTGATCGACCGGACCACACGACCAGCCAATTGCGCGGTCGCGGACATAGGTGGTGACTACGCTCTGGCTTTGGTGCTCCCCAAGTTCGTTGGCGTGCAGGTCCATGATGAAGACATCGCCGACCTCAGTGAGCACTGTGTGGGTCCGCGAGGCACGCAGCGTCCCTGATCCGTCCAGATCAGGGTGGCGGTCAGGGTCAGCGAGCAAAGCGAACACGCGCTCGACCGGGGCCCTGACGATCCGGCAGACCTGGATTTGCTGCATGTCGTTCATCCCGATGGAGGCTACTGGATCCCGAGGGGCGAGCGACCGGACGGGAAGCGGGCCCGATCGGACGTGCTTGGGAACCCTTGCTCCGCACCTCGCGGTCGCCGATCTTGCGGCGGGCGGTGTGCGGTACTGCTCAATCGAGGCATAGCCGCTTCGCGCCTGCTGCGTTCTACCGGACGGGCGCGCGAGCTGCGGCGGTGACGGCGGCCGACTTTACTGGCCACGGCCTCATCGACCTGGTCGTGGCCAACATGCTGGATTCCACCATGGTCCTGCGGACCAATCGCGGAGACTGCACCTTCCCGAGGAGCGACCTATCCCACGAGTCTTCTCCCGGGCGAATCCTGACTACAGACTTCAACGGCGACGGCCGACCTGATCTGGCGATTACGACCTCCGCGCCGACGGACAACCTTGTGGTCATTCTCAACCAGGGAGGCGGCCGGTTCGTTCGCTCACAAGCTCTCACCGTCGCATCGGTCTCAACCCCGAATCGGTCTTTTGATGGTCCGGCAGTATCCGTGACCTGTTGCCCACGCACGATCGCGAACCAACTAATGGATGCGACTGCCCTCCGGGAGGTACTTGGCGTTGTGACCGGGTCCCTCATTAGTTCTTGAGATGGACGTATCAGCCGGGGGCCATGTCGGGATTGAACGACGGTCTTATCGTGTGAACCTTCTGATTGGCCGCATCAAAATCTGCTCAGGGCGTCCACCACGTTGTCCGCGAAGGGCAAGTGCTGACGCAGTCCCGTTGTTGTCAGTGCCAGATTCGCGACTGGGCAGTTGCACACAAAGCGCAGCTGGCGGCCCCGCTCGATAGCGAGTTCGTTGGCCTCGAATAGCACGCGCAGCCCGGCAGATGCCAGGAACTTCAGACCGTCAAGATCTACTACAACGATCTGGGCAACGGCAAGCTGCGCGGATAGACACGCGGCTAGCATTGGTGCGGTCAGCGCGTCCACCTCACCGGTCACGCTGACGACGCGTGCATCGGGACCGTAATCGGTCACTTGGAGACCCACGAGGGGCATCGGGAAGTCGCTGCTCACAACCGTACGATATAGGGGTAACTTCCGCTGGAGCAGGTTTGGTGCGGATGCTACCCGGTGGATGCGGGACAGCACAGACAGCCAGCACCGCTGGACCGCTGCTATCGTCGCAGCTCAACGCTCTGACGTGAGCGGCTCCACCGCCCGCCCGACCCTCGCATATCGGGCAGGCCCGCAACCTGTCGTCACCCAGTGCACCATTTCACCTGGTGAGCGCTAGCTGTTACTCAAATGTTCACTCTCGATTCACCGATAATTCTGAAGGTGGGCGAAGCAAACGCGGGAGGCGCGTGTCACCTCGAGCAGCCCGTGGCCAGCAACAACACCCAAGCTGACGTACGGGACGTGTTCGCTTGGCTGAGCTATCGATGGGTGACGTCCCATGCTCCGCATCGCTGACACGACCGGCCTTTCGGGCCGGTCCTTGACCCTGGGTCCGCTATCGACCCTTGCGGCAGGAGTCGTCATGAAAGGCGAGGCACAGGTCAGTG
>JAODNG010000497.1 GCA_025465385.1 Pseudonocardiales bacterium | reverse complement strand
CGAGGGATCGCTGCGCTTCTGGGGTGGCTCACACGTCGTCGACCCGTGGGGCGAAGTGATCGCCGAAGCCGACGAGTACCAAGAGCAGCTGCTCACAGTCGACATCGACCTGTCGCTGGTGCGCCGTCGACGGCGGGACATCCCACTGGTGCGGGAGGGACGATTAGGGCTGCTGCGCCGGGAGATCGATCGCCTCCTCGAAGAGGGCGGCGACCTATAACTCACGGGGTCGCGAAGCAGCCGAGGGTCGAGTTGGGGCGCACCCCGGAGAAGTAGCGTTGCCAGATCCGATAATAAAGAATCTCCTCGTCGCTGCGCAGTGCCCAGCTATCCGGTGGCTGCGTCGTGGCACCGTCGGTGTCGCCGGCTTTGACAGTGTTGTCTTTGGCTAGCGCGGCGAGGACCTCGCCGGCACCCGAGCCGTCGCCGAATTGCTCCTTGCCGCGCCAGAGCAGCTCCTCAGGCAGCCAGTCGGTGAAGGCCTCACGCAGCACTGCCTTCTCTAGCCGCCCATCGGTGGTCTTCTTCCACTCCGGCGGCAGGGTCATAGCCGCACGCACCACGTCACCGTCCAGGAACGGCTCGCGGGCCTCCAGCCCAAAGTACATCGTCGTCCGGTCGCAGCGCTGCAGATTCAGGTGGTGCAACTGCTCCAGGCTGCGCACCAGCTCCGCGTGCAGCGCGTTCGGGTCAGCGAACTCCGGGGTGTGCATGTAGCTGTACCCACCGTAGAGCTCGTCGGCGCCCTCACCGGTGAGCACCACCTTGACCTTCTTGGCAGCCTCGCGCGCCAGCAGCAGGTTCGGCACCGAGCTGCGGACCAGGGCCGGATCGTAGTGCTCGATCACTTCGACCGCGTTGTCCAACTCCTCACCGATGGACTCGGCGGTGGCGACGACCTCGTGGTGGTCGCTGCCGATGAACTCGGCGACCCGCCGGGCCGCCAGCAGGTCGCTGCTGTCCTTGGTACCGACCGCGAAGGTGGGTAACACGTCGCCGCGGCGGCGGGTGTGCTCCGCGGCGATCGCGGCGACGATCGCCGAGTCCAGCCCGCCGGAGAGGAACACACCCACCCCAACATCGCTCATCATCCGCCGCCGCACAGACAGCACCACGGAGTCGCGGACCTTCTCGAGCACCCCGTTGTCCCAGGTCGAGTGCTGCGCCCGGCGGGCTGGACGGATTCCCACCGGAACTGAGTCGGCATAGCGCACGATGCTGGTCGCCGGGGTCCACAGGCAGCCGGGCGGGAAGGAGGCCACTTGGGCCCGATCCTCAGGGTCGAAGGCCCGCAGCTCGCTAGCGAACATCGTGCCATCCGCCCCATCGATCCAGTACAGCGGCTTGACACCCATCGGGTCGCGGGCGACCAGCCCGTCCCCGGTGGCGGTAACCATCGCCAGCGCGAACATGCCGCTGAGCTCGGCCACCGAGGCCGGGCCGTCCCGCATCACGAGGTGCAGCGCCGCCTCAGTGTCCGACCGAGTCTGGAGCAACCCGGGAGGCAGCTTCGCGCTGAGGTCCTCGTGGTTGTAGATCTCACCGTTGCCGATGATCCATGCCGTGCCGTCACCGTTGGCCAGCGGCTGCTTGCCGCGGCTGATGTCGACGATGGAGAGTCTCTGGTGGCCCAACCACGCCGAGTTGAGCACGAGTATCCCGGTGTCATCCGGTCCGCGATGCTGTATCCGGTTGAGCATCCGCTCGCACTTGTCGGTGTCGACTGATCCGAAGGCCGCGACGATCCCGCACATTGTGTATCACCTACCCGGTGCTCATTGAACATCAGAAGCAGGCCGGCCTCCCAGCGATGAGAGCCGCCTCACTCCGTGGAACGTCCGTTTAGCCCCGCCGCCTGCACCTCCACGCTGGGAGGACCAACCTGGCGCCAGGTCGTCTTGGTACCCCAGCCGTCAGCTACTTAGCATCCCGTCCAGTGGCCGCATCCTGCCGCCGTTTGTGCGCCTGCAGCTCCTTGGTGAGATTGGATAGTTCCGGTGGTGCGGAGATCGGGATACGAACCCAAGTCAGCAGCTCCGGATGTTCAGCGCAGCGGCATCTTTGAATGCCACGGTCCTGACTAGGCCGCTGTAATCGGGTCCTCTTGCAGATCGCCCACGCGAGTAACTCAAGCGCTTGACCGCAAGGAAGCTGGGAGCGTCGCGACCCTGGCGGTTGGCTTCCAGGTAGTGGATGACGGCGCGGCACAAGACGTGGCGCCACAGCGGGTCCTGCCAGAGCGTCACCGCCAGCTCAGTCTCGCGTTCCGCGCGCTGCCCAGTGACGCGTCCGGCACCACGCCAGGTGCGCATTGCTTGCCTAGCCGGGAACGGGCGTCGCAGCGGGCGGCCACGCCTGACGTGCCGCTGAACCCCACCGTGCTCGTGGCGGAGGCGGCCGGGGGGCACCTATGGCTGGCGCCTCGCTGTTGCTACTCGCCTGAGGCAGCGCGAAGCCCAACTTGGTGAAGGAACTCTGGGACGTCGATATCCGGAGACGTCTGTTCTGCGTACAGGGCAAAGTCGCAGAACAATCTGATCATGTAGCTGAGAGCGCTGTACGTGGTCGTAGTAGCGCGGCGGCCACCTCAGCCGCCGCCGGAAGCCCGGGCGATATCAGCGACGGAGTTGGCGTCACTTAGGGCGGGGACGGGTTGGACGTCGCGGTTGGGGACGGCTCATTACCG
>JAODNG010000390.1 GCA_025465385.1 Pseudonocardiales bacterium | reverse complement strand
CCGAATAGGAGCCAGAGGGTGGACCAGAGCAGGGCTTGGCTCCCGAGTGAAGCCAGTCGGAACTGATAGAGGACGGAAGCCGGGAAGTCAGCCGGTGTCTCGTTCACCGTTGGCAGCGCCAGTTGCACGCCAGCGATGATGAGGATGAACGCCACGGCGCTCAGCAGCGTCGCGTCCCATACCCCGAAGCGTGGTGCCAGCCGCTGGGCGAGCGCGATCGCCGCGATGGTGACAGCAACGGAGATAATTACCATCGCTACATACAGGGCCGTGCGTTCGTTGATCGACGCGGGATTGTTGGCGGCGGGCGGGTTGGCCGGATACTTCAGGAACGGCACCAGGCTCACCGACACGAAGCCGGCGAGGCCAAGCAGCGCAGCGGTCGCCCGGGGTCCAAGGTCAGCGATCCGGCCAGACACCGCGGCGAAGACGAGCGCGAAGATGCCGCCGAACGCGACGCCGTAGACGACCGTCGCTGTCGCCAGGCCGATCGTGCTCTGCACGGACCGGCTGACCAGGTCGGCCCCATGGTGCTCACCCGCTGCGCGGGCCGCCTGTTCCTCGAAGTCGATCGCGCGGTCTATCGAGGCCTCGCCAAACAGGTACGCGAACCCCAGAACGAGCAGGCCAGCGACCAGACCCACCCACAGGCCACGCACGAGCAGTGTTCTCACCATGGCGATGCTCCCTGCGGTTGTAGCCGCGGCGTCAGTGGCAGGGGAAGCCCAGCAGGTGGCGACCGTCGTGCAGGAACTCGTGGAAATAGCTGCCCGAGAACATCGACGTCGCACCCTGCTCCGCACCGACGAAGTAGAGCAACATCAGCAGCAGCACACCGCCGAACACCGCCCACGGCAGCAGCTCACGCACCGGGACCCGAAGCGGGATCGGGACCAGAGTGGGTGAAGCGATTGCTTGCGACATCGTGACTCCTCAAGCTCGAACGGCCGGGTCAGGGAGGTACTTGGCCACCGCCGGTGCTCACACAGTGAGACCGAACCGGCGCCCCACCAAGTTCATTCCTATAGGAACACTTCCATTTGAAAGTTATCATCGGATGGTCGGGTATTTTGCCCGCGAGCCCGGGGCATGTCAACGCCCCGCACCAGGAGATATAACCGCTCACTAGCGAGCCGACACGACAACAGGCAGCCGACGATGACCCATCTCACCTTGATCTGCCACGCTGCCACCGAGGCCACCCGGCAGACGCGGTTCCCGCTTGACGAGCCGCTCACCGAGCAGGGCGCCGCAGACGCCGCCGCTGCTGCCAGCATGATCGGCCGGAACCAGCAGGCATGGCACGGGCCATCAGCCCGTTGCGCACAGACCGCCGCCGCGCTCGGGCTGGCGGCCCAAGCAGAACCCGAGCTACGAGACTGGGACATCGGGCGATGGGCCGGCCACCGACTGACCGACCTGCACGACAGTGAGCCAGAGGCCGTCGGACGCTGGCTCACCGACCCCACAGCCGCCCCGCATGACGGCGAGTCGCTCGCCGAACTAGTAGCCCGGGTCGCACGCTGGCTGCATGGACTTCCCACACAGACCGGACGAGCGGTCGCGGTGACCCACCCCGCAGTTATCCGAGCGGCCGTTGTGACCGCCATCCGAGCCTGCACCCAGTCCTTCTGGCGCGTCGACGTCACCCCCCTGTCGCTGACCGTGCTGAGCGGGCAAAGCGACCGATGGACGCTGCGCAGCACCGGACGCCCGCGAGGATAGACGGACGCTGCACGCTGCCAAGCTCTGCACAGACGGATCGCCCGCGGACACCAGTGCCCCCCACGGCCGCGCGCATCCAGGCTCCTGCCCACCGCCAGCTGGAGATCTGCTGTGGACGCCAACCGTGTCATGTCCTGCCGAGCTCCCGGATATCGAGCTCACCGTGAATACCGTGGGTCGCACCGGTGGAAGATCGACCGGAGACACGGGAGCGGCAGCGCACTCTCGGCGCGGGCCACGGCCCGCCTCGTCGCCGTATGCGCGGTGCTCGCCGGGTTGTTTATCATGCACGGCTTGCCCGCTCAGGAGCGCCGGCGGCCTCGGGGGGTCCGCACCGTCGATGGTGCACCCGGCAACGGTGGCCACTTCGGCGGGTGCACCCGACATGGCGGCCGGTGCCATGGCCGCGTCGGTGCGTCACCCGCTGCCGCACCCCGCGGCTGAGGTGGGGGCGGATGCCGGTGAACCGGGTGCGTTGTGCATGTCGACACCCCCGCCACTGGGATGGGCCGGTCTGCTGGCGCTGCTGCTGGGTGTCAGCATTGTCGGACTGGTAAGCGTCCCGGGCCCACCGGACAGGGCGACTCGTCCGAGCAACCCGCGGCGCCGCGCTCCTCCGCGGGCCGGATCCACCCTGCTGATGAACCTGTGCGTCTCCCGGAGGTGACAGGCGCCCGCTGACCCAGCCCATCGACTTGGGTCAGCCACCGCGCCCTGTTCACCGTGCGCGCCATGCGGCGTGCCCTCCGGAAAGGCTCACTGCACACCGATGCTGACACCAACTCATTCACGCACTGCTACACGTCGCGCCCTAGCCGCCATCTCTCTGACCGCTGTGGCGGGGCTCGTGGTGACCGCCTGCAGTAGCTCCACCAGCTCCGCCGGCACACCAAGCAACCACAGAGCCACGACCGCTGCAACCGGTCCTAACCAGGACGGCATGCCGGGCATGGCCGACATGCCCACCGGCGACGGCTTAACCGCCGAGGCCTCCGGGTTCCGGTTCGCGCCGGTCGAATCTTCGCTGCCGACCGGCCAACCCGCCTCATTGCAGTTCCGCATCCGCGGCGCAGACGGGAAACCGGTCACCGCGTTCGCGCCGAACCAGACCAAGCTGATGCACTTCTACCTGATCCGCTCCGACCTCACCGGCTTCCAACACGTCCACCCCAGCCTGAGCCCCGACGGGACCTGGACCGCCCCGCTGGCCCAGCCCAGCCGGGGACCTACCGGGCATACATCTCGTTCATCACCACAGACGCCTCCGGCAAAACGGTGCCGCTAGTGCTCAGCTAGCCGATCACCGTGCCAGGAGCCGCGACCGCGACACCGTTGCCGCCCGCGGCTCCCACCACCCAAGTCGACGGCTACACCTTGACGCTGTCCGATGATCAGGTCAGGGCCGGTGTAGCACACCCGCTGACCGTCACGGTGTCCAAAGACGGCCAGCCGGTCACCGACCTGCAGCCCTACCTCGACACCTACGCACACCTAATTGCCTTCCACGACCCCGACCTCGCCCAGCTACACCCACACGGCGCGGTCAACGGGGACCACGGAGGTCCGACGCTGTCGTTTGATGCGACGCTGCCCAAGGCCGGCAACTGGCGACTGTTCCTGCAATTCCAAACCGCCGGCGTCCTACACACCGCCGCGGTCGCCCTCTCCGTCGAATAACCGCTCGGGAAGGGCCGCCACTCGCTGCGACAGGCTGGTGACCAGGCCGAGCGGACGACGAAGCCGGCACGGGGACGGGTGCACTGGCGTACGCCTGCTGTGCCCCATCCCTGTGCTGTCCAACCCATTATCAGGCAACAACGGGGGTTGGTGCCTGATAATGGGTTACCTCCAAGGGGGCGCGGTCTCGCATGCACCGGATCGACAGATCCGGGCTAGTCGGGGTTGCGAGTCCACCCGGTGCCCAACACTTCACAGCCGGATCGGTGCTGCTCACCGCATTCCTCGCCCACACCGACGACAC
The DNA here is from genome assembly GCA_025465385.1 of Pseudonocardiales bacterium. Taxonomy (GTDB): domain Bacteria; phylum Actinomycetota; class Actinomycetes; order Mycobacteriales; family Pseudonocardiaceae. The sequence goes on along the minus strand of JAODNG010000390.1, from coordinate 979 downwards.
CTCAACAGCCGCCAGCGTGAACACCTCGACCAACACGCGGGTCACGCAGGTTCGACAGTGACCCCTCCGGAAGCTGCGGGTTGCGGGGGGCGCAACCCAGCCAGCGAGACGGTGACGAGCTGGCGGACCACGGCCTTGGACGGTAGTCTGCCGGCTGCGGTGAGGGCGTGGAGGCAGTAGCTCGCGAGCTCGTCGGGCGCGGCATCATCCCGGGGGTCGCCGGTCTTCGCGCGCTCGGTGACCAGGTCACGGATCATGTCGCGAAGCTGTTGCTGCGCTCGGACGACTTGCACGCCTCGATGCAGGAACGCCGCGAGCTCGGTGCCATGGTGCCGGTGGGACTCGTGGGAGATCAGGGCTAGGCCCGCAGCACAGCTTCGAGTCGCCGGCCACCAAGGGTCCACACCGCCCTAGTAGCCATGAATCGTTGAACAAACTAAGCGGTCGCTCACCGGTCAGCGCCCCTGCGGGCCACATGTCCCCTGCTGGCTATGACCTCCGGTGGCGAGAAATCTATGGAAGGACTTTTCCTACCGGAGCTGCGCCCCCCTCATTCGACCGCGACACGCCGAAGATCACAACCCGTCTGCCGGCGATCGACCCGCGCGGCGACGCCCATTATTCTAAACATTGTCGATCTTGAACGGTGCGCCTGTAGCATTTCGATACATTCCTCACAGTTCGCCGCTGGTGATAGTGAGGATGAATACTCTTTTGGTAACGTCGTCGTGACACGTCGCGAGCTGCGCTGTAACGAGCGGTCGGAACAGTCGTCGCTTGTCCTGGGCCCAGGACGCTTCTCATGCCAAATTCCTGACGACCGTGGAGAGATCGTGACCATCAACTTCACCATGTCCGACGAGCAGAAGAAGCTCCAGTATAATGTCCGCGCGTTCGCGGAGAACGTTCTGGCCCCGGTCGTGCCGGAGGCTGATAGCGAGCCCGACCCGCTGAAGGCCTTCGCCATGACCAAGCCCGC
>JAODNG010000376.1 GCA_025465385.1 Pseudonocardiales bacterium | reverse complement strand
GCCCTCGACGAACACCGCGCTGGCCGCTGCGGCCCGGCAGGAGGCGCCGGATCGCACTGTGCTGGTCGCCGAGCACCAGAGCGCGGGGCGTGGCCGGGCCGCGCGCAGCTGGATCGCTCCGCCCCGGTCAGGGCTGGCGCTGTCGGTGCTGCTGCGGCCCACCGAGGTGTCGCAGGACCGCTGGAGCTGGCTTCCGCTGCTGGTAGGAGTGGTGTTGTGCCGCACAATGAGCACCCTGGGCGAGATTCCCGTAGTGCTGAAATGGCCGAATGACCTGCTGCTGGGCGCCCACCGGCGCAAGGCCGCCGGGATTTTGGCCGAGGTGGTCCCCGAGGGCCCCGCGGTGGTGGTCGGCATCGGGCTCAACGTCACGCTGCGACCGGACGAGCTGCCAGCGCCCGACGCGACCTCGTTGGCCATCGAGCAGGCCGCCTGCACCGACCGGGATCCGCTACTGCGAGCCCTGCTGCGCGGCCTGGACAGCGAGCTACGGCAGTGGTGCCAGCACAAGGGTGATCCGATCACCTCTGGCCTGCGCGATGCCTACCGGAAAGGCTGCGCCACTCTGGGGGAGCGAGTTCGGGTGGAGTTACCAGGGCAGTCGGAACTGATCGGCACCGCCGAGGACATCGACGCCGAGGGGCGGCTGGTAGTCCTGGCAGACGGCAAACGGCGGGCGCTGTCGGTCGGCGATGTGACGCATGTCCGGCCTACCACCGGGGTAGATCACGTCGTGTGATCGGGTGACACGGTTTGTCGTTACGCGGCACACAAACGTGATCAGCAGCGTGCGACCTGACGGATGTCATGGCGGGTCGGTGACAGCCGCACTGCGCCGCCACGGATTCCGGCACGCATTCTAGTGCCATGACGATCACCGAATACGGCGGTGGCGCACAGCACTGCTGGATCCTGTGCGTGGCGCTGGCCGAACCCGCCGGCGGGACCGCGACCGTCTTACCGCCGCCGTGATCGATGCCGGCCAGGCTGCACTTGTCGGTCATCGCGGCGGAGAGCCGCAGCGCATCGTCGACGCTGTCGCGCCAGGTGGGGTAATGGCGCAACCGGCAGCCGCCGATTGCTGGACCCAGCGCCGTCGAAGGCACGGCGACGATGATCGTGGTACCCGTGCGATCGCCGCGAACTATCCTGATCTGCTCGTGCTCCAGCGGCTGATCAAGAAGCATTGATGCGGGCGAGCTTGCGGCCGACCTTCAGGTAGCGGGCTCCGGATCCTCCGTTGACCTTGTCCTTGAGCACCGCTGCGAGCGGTTCGCGCGCCTCGTCGGCGGTCAACGTGATCTGGTTCTGACCAGCGTCGGACTCGATCACGATGCGCAGGCCGTTCTGTTCGGCGACCCGGCGGACATCACCGTTGCTCTTGGCGAATCCCAGCGCCTTGACAATGTCATTGACGGTCTGGCTGAGATCCGCCACCGCGGGAAGGTCTTCGACGTCGGCGAAGGTGCGCTTGGAGAAACGGGCGACGAACTCGTCGCGCGCTTTCATGGCCGCGGCCACGCCGTGGATCGCGGCCGTGACTTCGCCCGCGAGAATCTTCTTCAGATCCATCGGATGCAGCGACCCGACCGCCAGCCGCTCGCCGGCGACGGTGAGTTCGGCATCACGCCACTCGCTCAGCGCCCGGAAGTACGGCACGACCAGGCGATCGGGCACCGACATGATCTTGCCGAAGATCTCGCCCGCAGGGGCGGTCAGCGGAACGTAGTTGCCCCTGGACTTCGACATCTTGGCCCCGGTGCCGTCCGTGCCCTCGATGAGAGGGGTCGCAACCACCAGCTCCGGAATCTGGCCGCACACGTCCATGACCTTGCGGCACATCTGCATGTTGAGGAACTGGTCGATCCCGCCGACCTCCAGGTCGGTGTTGATCTCGACTGAGTCCAGGCCCATCACCACCGAGTACAGCAACTCGGCCAGTGACAACCCCTGGCCAGCGTCGAGCCGCTTGCGGAAGTCTTCGCGTTGCAGCGGCATCGAGACCGGGATCTGGGCGGTGATTTCGATCAGCCGGGGGAGCTTGACCTGGCGCAGCCAGTCGCCGTTGTGCCGGAACTGGGCTCGGGCGAAGTCGAAGAACGGGGTGACCTGCTGACGGTAGGTGCTGAGATTGCGGGCGATGTCGTCGTCGGTGAGCGCGGGACGCTCGTCGGAGCGACCGGACGGATCGCCGATCTTGGCTGTGACGTCACCAACAATGAACACCACCTGATGACCCATCCGCTGCAACCGGCTCAGAATGAGCATCGGCACCGCGTGGCCGAGGTGGACCTCGGCGCCGGTGGGGTCGATCCCGAATTTCGCGACGAACGGCCGTGACTTCGTCTCGGCCTCCACGATCCGCCGGGCCAGGGCGTCGGATGAGGGCTGAAGCTCCTGGGAGCGCTCGGCGATCAACGTGGCCTGCTCGGCAGGGGACAGGTCCGACAGGTCCAGGCCGCGCCGCTGCGTGGTCAACTCCAGCAGCTCGCGTACAGTGGTGTCGACCGCGAGGTCCGCGCCCGCCAGCAGCGTGGTGGCACGGTCGACCGACTGGCTCAGTCGAGTCATCGAAGCTCTCCTGTTCGCGACTCCGCCGGCAGGTCAGGGCGGGCATTTCAGGCTATCTTGGCGCGGTGTCCAACCGTAGTCGCCGCGGCTCAGCGATCGGCTGGTAGGCCGGTTGGTAGCGACAGTGTCGATCGTGCGGGCTCGGGTGTCGGTGACCGGAACCTTTTTCCTGCACGGTGCCGTGTTCAGCTCCTGGTACACGCGCCTGCCGGCGATCCAGCAGCGACTGGAGCTTACGCCGGGGCAGTTGGGAATCGCCCTGTTCGGTGCCCCGGCCGGCCTGCTGATCGCTCAGCCGGCGGTCGGGGCGCTGGCGGCTCGGACCGGCTCGCGACCCATCGTCGCCGCCGCCCCGTTCTACATCGGGGCGGTGGTCCTGCCGGCGCTGGCGGTCGACACCGTCACACTGCTGCTGGCTCTGGTGCTGGTGGGTGCGGCGAGCGGAGTTCTCGACATCGCGATGAACACCCAGGGCCTCGCTGTCGAGCGGGCATCCGGGAAACACCTGTTCAGCTCGCTGCACGCCGCGTTCTCCTTCGGAGTGCTCGCCGGCGCAGGAGCCGCGGCCGCGGCACCTGGCGTGGCCGCGCTGCCATTCCTGGCGGCGAGCGCCCTGGTGGGTGCGGTGGGAGTCGCGGTGCTCGCGCCGGGACTGCTCCGCGACCGGGGTGTTCCCGGTGTGCCGCTGTTCGCCCGGCCGAGTCGTCGGCTCGCCGCGATGGGTGTGATCGCGTTCTGCGCGCTGCTGGCCGAGGGGGCGGTCTTCGACTGGAGTGGCATCTACCTCGTGACCCAGGTGGGGACCACCGCTGGGGTTGCGCCGCTGGGGCTGGCTGGCTTCTCGCTGTGTATGGGGGTGGGTCGGCTCGCCGGCGACTGCGCTGCCGCCCGCGCGGGCTCGACTGCGACTGCGCGTGCCGGTGCGTTGGTCGCCGCGCTCGGTCTCGGCGTTGCGCTCGTGTGGGCGACGCCCGTCGCGGCCATCGCCGGGTTCGCCCTGATGGGCCTGGGCCTGTCCGTCGTTTTCCCGATCACGCTGCGCGCCTCCGCGTCAGAGAACCAAGCAGCGGCTCCCAGCGTGGCCGCTGTCTCCACAGTCGGCTACGGCGGGCTGCTCATCGGGCCGCCAGTGATCGGAGTGCTGGCCGACGCCACCGACCTGCGCGCGGCGCTCGCGCTTGCCTGCCTGCTGTGCGGGGTCGCCGCTGCCCTCGCGCCCCACCTCGCCCGGGCGCGAGCTGGTTAGCGCGCCCGAGCGTCCGCCTATTTCGCCGCTTTGGGCAACCGAGGCTCGATCATCTGAGCGATTTGCAACGCCTCGGCGCAGGGATCAAACGGCGGGGAATTTGCCGGCACGGCGACACTCACCGACAGCGAAACCGATCCGCCATCCATCAACTGTGCGCATTGCGAACCCTTCGGGTCCACCCCGAAGTGGGCGCCGGCTCGACCGTTCACCGTGTTATCCATGAAGTTGATGAACTGCGGATCCTGCCGGTGAGCCTGGTAACCGGCCAGAGTGGAGTTGTCGCGCTCCAGGCTCAGCGTGAAAGATGCACCCCGCCACCGGCAACCGACCACGCCAGCCTTGTTGAAGGTCGTCCGGGTGCCTGGTTGCACACCCAATGAGGACAGCTCGGGATCCGACAGGATCGTGCACATATCGACACCGTTGGCATTGACCACGGGGGGTGGAGCTGGGGACGCGGGAGTCGGGGCCGCCTTCTGGGCGCCCGTTTGGACGGTACAGCCAGCCGCAAGCATTCCCACGATGGTCACCGCGACAGCACCGCGCCTCACGACGCGACCTCAACGTGCTTGCTTTCGGCCAGGGCGCTGAGTTCGCCGTAGACCCCGTCGAGCATGTTCCGCAGTGCGGCGAGCAGCACCTCCAGCCCTTCGATCGCCTCTTTCAGCTTGAGCAACATCTTGCCGACCCGAGATGTGACTCGTGCGGTCTCTTCAGCTGCTTGGGCGACCACTGCAGGTGTGGCGAGTCCGAAGGTGGCTAGCTCTTCAGCGGTGAGGTCGACCAACTCGCCGACGAGTGCCGCGATGAGATCGCGCACGGTGATGCGGATACCCGCCACGAGTTCCCCGGCCATGGTGGCTGCCGTGTGCAGGGTGTCGGCCGCTCCGGCGGCGGCCTGGACCAGGTTGGCCACGTGCCGCGCCTGCGATCGGTACGCCTCGCTGGCCGGACCGCCCCACACCCAGCCGGTGCCTTCGGCTGCGGCGGCGTAGTCGGTGCTGACCGCGCTCATCTCCTTGCCGATGTTGGCCCAGGTGGCGGCGTAGGCTCTGATCATTTCCGGCTCGCCGGTCAGCGCGTGCAGGACTTTACGCAGCGGTTCCAGGTGCTCCATCATCCAGGAGGCGAGCTGGCCGGAGAAATAGCCGATCGGATCGGTGGACGCGCAGAGCATGTCGAGGCCGGCGCCGACACCCCCAAGCGCGACCTTCGCCCAGTCTCCCTTTGCGACACCGTCACCGATTTCCTCGCCTGCCTCGACTGCGGTGAGCCCCTTCTCCCAGCCGCCTCCTTTGACGAATTCGTCGCCCACAGAGTTGGGATGCTGGTGGTAGATGTTGCGAATATCCGTGATGCTGTCGATCAAAGGATTGGTCATTTCGCGCCTATCTTCGCCAGATCCGACGCGGCGCCACCGTCGATGCGTTGGTAGGAATCAGCGGAAGCATGCAGGTCGTTGGTGATACGG
>JAODNG010000345.1 GCA_025465385.1 Pseudonocardiales bacterium | reverse complement strand
GCGAACGCTGGGTGTTCCCGCGCATCCGCGACGGCCTGCACCCGTCCCCGGCCGGCCACGCCAGGATCGCCGCGCGGCTCGCGCAGGACCTGCGCCGCTGACGACCCTGGGTGGCGAACGGTCGTCGGCTCTACTTCGGACGGCTCGCGGTGCTCCCGGCTGCCGGTGGCGGGCGAGCGTTCAGAGGGTGCCGGTGTGGGACTGCAGTCCAAGACTGGTGGCCGCGACCAGAAGCCACAGGCCCGCGCCGAGTAGCAGCGGACGGATCCCCGCGCGCCGGATGTCGCCGAGGCGCAGGGACAGCCCGATCCCGGCGAGCGCGGTGGTGATGAGGAACGTGCCGGTGAAGGTCAGCGCGGAGTGCCAGGTGGACGGGATGATCCCGGCCGAGTTCAGGGCCGCCGTGGCGACGAATCCCACCAGGAACAGTGGGACGAGCTTCGTCCAGGGCAGCGACCGGAAGCTGAACCGTCGCTCGCGCCGATACCCGTCGGAGTCGCGGTGGGCTGCCCACAGCGCGAGGGCGGTGACGATCGGGATGATCATGAGGCTGCGGGTGAGCTTGACGACCACGGCGTAGGAGCCGGCGTCGCCGCCGTAGGCGTAGGCGGCGGCGACGACCGAGGAGGTGTCGTTGATCGCGGTGCCGGCCCAGAGGCCGAAGGAGTGGGGGTCGAGGTGGAGCAGGTGGCCGATCTGGGGGAAGGCGAGCACCGCGACGATGTTGAAGGTGAAGATCGTGCCGATGGCGTAAGCGACCTCGCACTCCTTGGCCTTGGTGACAGCGGTGGTGGCCGCGATCGCTGACGCACCGCAAATCCCGGTGCCCACGCCGATCAGGATTTGGGTGTCACCGCGGACGTTGAGCAGCCGGCCCAACAACCAAGCGCCGCCCAGCGCCACTGCCAGCGTCCCCAGCATGACCGGTAGCGATTGCCTACCTACGGCCACGACCTGTTGCACCGACAATCCGGCGCCCAGCACCACGATGGACAACTGCAGGACATGCTTCGACGCCACCGTGCATCCGGATTTCCATAGCGGTGCCCGTAGCGCCGGGATCAGCGCGGCCGACCCGGCACCGAGCAGGATTCCGAAGACCGGGCCGCCCACGATGGGCACCAGCCGGCCCAGCATCGTCGCGACGCCGGCGACCACCAGTGCCAGCAGCAGTCCTGGGCCGATGCGCCCGCGGCCGTCCTCGACGGGCGCGGGCCGGAGCCCGGCCTTGTGGATCGTGCTCGCTGCCACCTGCCCGATCACACGTGCACCGCTGCTGCGACGAGACCGAGTTTCTCAGCATGGCCGTACTCGTCGTCCACGCAGACCACGTCGTATCCCGCGCGATCGAGCAGCGCCGACGCGATGCTGGCCCGGTAGCCGGCCTCGCAGTGCACCCACAGCTGCTTGCGCGGGATCTCATCCAGCCGGTGCGGCAGGTCGTGCAGCGGCACGTTCAGCGCGCCGGGGATATGACTACTAGCCCATTCGTCGTCGCGGCGAACGTCGAGGACCGCGCTGTGCTCCGAGTCGCGGCGGGCGAGATCAGCGAAGGAGGCGACGGGGTAACTGCGTCGGTCGGTCGAATCGGCGAGATCGGCCGGCTCCCCGATGGCCGCTCCGGCGAGGTGATCGATGCCGATGCGGATCAGTTGCCGCTGGGCGTCGCTGACCTGCTGGCGGGTCTGGCCGATCAGGGTCAGCGGGGTGCCCCAGGGAATCAGCCAGCCCAGCCAGGTCGCGAACTGGGTGCCCAGACCGATGCCGATGGTTCCCGCGACGTGGTCGGCGGCATAGGCGGTGCGGTCGCGCAGGTCAACGATCCACTCCCCGGCGGTGATCCGCTTGTGCAACTGCTCGGGATCAACGGGCTCGGGTGCCGACAGGTCGATCGGCGCGGGACCACCGCGGTTGCGGGCGCCGACGTGGGCGTAGTAAGCGGGGTAGGCGATCAGGCCCGCGACCAGCCGCTCGACGAACCGGCTCGGGTCCGGCTCGGTCAACGCGTCGTTGACGCGGCGTTGCTCACCGATCGTGCTGTCGGTGCCGCCGCTGGTCGACCCGGCGGAGCAGAAGCTGCCGAAGCCGTGCGTGGGGTAGACCGCGGCGTCCGGCGGCAGCAGATCCGCCAGCCGGCGCGCGGAGTCGTACTGGGCGCGGGCCAGTTCCTCGGTGCGCGCGGGATCAACCAGATCGGTGCGCCCGACGCTGCCGTAGAGCAGTGAACCGCCGGTGAACACCACCGGTGTGCCACTGCCGCCGGACAGGACGTAGGACAGGTGGTGATCGGTGTGGCCGGGAGTCGCGACCGCACGCACGGTCATCGTGCCCGCGGTCAGTTCATCGCCGTCGTGGACCGGGTGCCGGTCGAAACTGACCTCGTCATGCGCGGAGAGGGCGTAGTCGGCGCCGGTGGTTCGGGCCAGCTGGTAGCCGCCGCTGACGTAGTCATTGTGGATGTGGGTCTCCAGCACTAGCACGCACCGGGTTCCCAATCGCGCCAGCACGGCCTCGATCCGGTCGATGTCGCGCTGCGGGTCGACGACCACCGCGACCTGCCCGTCGTGGACGACGTAGCTGCGATCGCCGAGCTCTTCGGTGGCGAGCACCTCCACCTGCATCATCAGCCCGCTCCTCCCGGTCAAATGTCCGTACGTTTACAGTAGACTTTGAGTGGACATTTGACGGATGGACAGGCGACATGGCGGCACAAGCACTCGACCGGACTAGTGCGCAGCCCCTCTGGCAGCAGCTCCAACACGCGCTGGTCGCCCGGCTGGCGGCTGGGGAGTTCGCCGACCAGTTCGTCGGCGAATTGACGCT
>JAODNG010000326.1 GCA_025465385.1 Pseudonocardiales bacterium | reverse complement strand
CGTCCACACCCGACCCGTCGTCGCGATCATCCCCACCGGCGACGAGATCCGCCCGATCGGTACCGGCCTCGGGCGTGGCGAGGTCCTCGACACCAACTCGCTCCTACTCGGCGCCGTGCTGCGCGAGGCCGGGTGCGATGTCCGGCCGCTGCCAATCCAGCCCGACCAACCCCAACGCATCGCCACCGCAGCCCACGACACCGCCGACGCGGCGGACCTTGTCCTGATCATCGCCGGGTCCAGTGCCGGCCGCGACGACCACACCGCCGACGTGCTGCGCACCCTCGGCGAGGTCGACGTGCACGGCGTCGCGGTCAAACCCGGCCACCCCGTGGTGCTCGGCATCCACCACGGCGACCGCGCCGTGCCAATCATCGGCGGGGGCTGTTGCGTTAGCGGGAGGCAAGACGCGCTCGACGCTGGAGACATCCTGTTCAGATGGCGAGAGCGGGCTCGGCAAAGGCCGCGGGGAGCCGGTGTCTGGGGTCGATGTCGTCCATGCCGAGGTCGTAGTGGCCGCGGCGGAGGTTTTGGATGAATGCGAGTCCGGCGCTGATGACGCGGGTCGAGCGGAGCCGTTTGAGGCCCCGCATCGGCTGCAACCGGGATTTGAGCCGTCCATGATCGGATTCGATCGGGTTATTGGCGTACTGCTCCAGGACATGGCACACCGCGGGCAGCAGCTCAGCGACCACTCGCGGGTAGGCGGGCGCCTGATCGGTGCTGATCTCGCTGGGGCGTGGGCCGTGCTCCAAGGCATGGGTGAAGAACCGGCGAGTGGCCGCCAGGTCCCGCTTCTGGGAGACCAGCACGTCGATGACCTGTCCGAACTGGTCAATCGCCCGGTACAGATACACCCATTGCCCGGCCACCTTGACATAGGTTTCGTCGACGAACCACCGGTCACCGGTGGCGTGCCGGCGGGGACGTGCCGCGTCGATCAGCAGCGGAGTGAACCGCTGCACCCAGCGGTAGATGCTCACGTGATCGACCTGCACTCCACGCTCGACCAGCAGCTCTTCAACATCGCGATACGAAAGTCCGTAACGGAGGTACCAGCGCACTGCCAGCACGATCACCTCCCGCGGGAACCCGAAGCCGGCGAACGCCGACCTCGGCGGGAGGACCGGACGAACACGGCGGCTGCGGCGCACGCGCTTGAGCATGCCGAACGACGTCTTCCCTCTATGCAACAGTCCCCTCGATCCTAATCGGTTGTCGCCGATCGATACAGCCAGGTAGCGCCCAGGCGCAGAGCTCACCAGTCCGGCAGGCCGTCACCTGCGGTCCAATGCAGATACCGGCACATTCAAGCGGCGTTGGAAGTGCGGGTGAGTAGGGCGTGTCCGTCGCGGAATCGGACACCGTCGGCGCAGCGGGCCTCGACCTTGCCGCCGGCGAACTGCTCGGTGTAGAGCCGGGCGTAGAGCCCGTCCTGAGCGAGTAGCTCGGTGTGCGTGCCTTGCTCGACGATCCGTCCGGCCTCAACAGCCAGGATGACGTCGGCGCCGAGGACGGTGGACAGGCGGTGGGCGATAGCGATCGTGGTGCGCCGCTGGGTGGCGTGCTCGAGGGCCTGTTGGACCAGCCGTTCGCTGGCGGTGTCCAGCGCGCTGGTGGCCTCGTCCAGGATCAGGATGCGGGGGTCTTTCAGCAGCACCCTGGCGATGGCCAGGCGTTGTTTTTCTCCTCCGGAGAGCCGATAACCGCGCTCGCCGACCACGGTGTCGTAGCCCTGGGCGAAGGACAGGATGCGGTCGTGGATGTTGGCCGCTCGCGCGGCCGCTTCGATTTCGTCCTGGGTGGCGTCCGGGCGGGCGTAGCGCAGGTTGTCCGCGACTGTGGAGTGCAGCAGGTAGGTGTCTTGGGTGACCATGCCGATCGCCTCGGCCAGCGAGGCCTGGGTCAGGTCCCGCACGTCCTGGCCGTCGACCAGGACCCGGCCGCGGTCGACGTCGTAGAGCCGGGGGATCAGGTAGGACAGCGTTGTTTTGCCCGACCCGCTGGGACCAACGATGGCGGCGAGCTGGCCGGGCTCGACGGCGAACGAGATGTCCGCCAGGGCGTGGACTGGCGCACTCGCGGTCTGAACCGCAGCGACCGCGCCTGGCGCGTTGTCGCTGCCGTTGGGCGCTGCGCCGGCGCCGGCGCCGGTGCCAGGGCCAGTGCCAGTGGCGGTGGCGGTGGCGGTGGGGTAGCTGAACCAGACACCGTCCAGTTCGACCCGCCCGGCCAGGTTCACGGCATCCAGCACCCGGGCGTGTGGGCTGTCGACGATGCGGGGGGTCAGATCGAGGTAGCCGAAGATTCGAGCGAACAGGGCCAGTGAGGTCTGCACGTCCAGCGAGACCCGCAGCAGGTTGACCGTCGGGAACAGCAGCCGAGTTTGTAGGGTAGTAAAGGCGACGATCGTGCCGGCGGTCACCGTCACGCCACTGCCGCCGGCGATGAGGAACCCAGCGGCGAGGTAGACCAGGGCCGGGGTGATTCCCAGGAATGTCTGCACCACGGCGAAGAAGGACTGCCCGGTCATCGCCTGGCGGACCTGCAGCTCGACCTGGCGGGCGTTCTCGGCCCGGTAGCGCGCGAGTTCGTAGGCTTGCCGGTTGAACACCTTGGCCAGCAGCACACCGGACACCGACAGCGACTCCTGGGTGAGCGCGGTCATCTCCGACAGCGACTCCTGGGTCCGACCGGCCAGCTTGCGCCGGACCCGTCCCACCCGCACCTGCAGCAGCACGAACAGCGGGATCAACAAGACCGCAACCAGCGTCAGCCGCCAGGACAACACCACCATTGCCACCAGCGCGGCCAGGACCGTGACCACGTTGCCCAAAATGGAGCTGGCGGTTTCGCTGAGCACCGACTGCACCCCACCGACGTCGTTGGCCAGCCGGGACTGGATCGCCCCGGTGCGCGTCGCGGTGAAAAACGACAGATCCAGCCGCTGCAGGTGCTCGAACAGCCGCCCGCGCAGATCGGCCATCACCCGGTTGCCCAGCAGCGTGGTCTGGTAGGTCTGATACACCCCGATCAGCGCGGAGACCACCGGGATCACCACCATCCCGCCGACCAACCACGCCAACAGCCCCAGCCGCACTGCGCCCCCACCAAGGGGGAACAGGGCCCGGTCGAACGCGGCCTGGGTGAGGAAAGGGGTGATGATGCCCAACCCGCTGGACACCAGCACCGCCACCACGATCGCCACCAGGCTCGCGCGGTAGGGCGTAAACAGCGCCCAGACCCGCCGGCCCAACCTGTCCGGTTCCATCCCCGGACCCTAAATGGAGCCGGCCCAGGCCTCCGCGAGCACTGCGCGCAACGCCCGGCCTGGACCGGGACCGGGTTGTCTGTGGGAACGACGGCCTCGTGTGGTGTCGGCCGCTGGCGGGCAAGCAGACCGCGGCGTGCTAGGCCGCGCTCCACGAAGCGGGACATGTCACCCTTACAGGCCCGCGACCAGCCGGAACATTCATGTGGCCCGCTTTTTCATGAACACATCTTTGAGCTGCCCACCGCCCACTTCAGATCGCCCGCTCGGCGGCATGTGCGGATGTTGAGGTGCAGGTCTTGGTTCACCTGGCCCGACCAGAACGAGGCAGGCAAGCGACCGGCGCGCCTGCGTAAATATACCCAGCCGTTGCCGTATCCAAGCTCCTGTGCCGCGTGCAGATCATGTCAGCCTGACCTTCGAGGGTCTGGCAATCCCCTCTGTCGATCACCTCTCGAACAAAGGCACGCTCAACGTCCTGCTTGATCGAACCTGGTCCTCGCTGCCACCGGGCCTACCACCGGATCGGACAATGGTCGGTCTCTTTATGAACTTCTCGCGACTCACCGACAAGGCGCTCCGAGACTACGACGCGGCCCCGCGCTGAGCTGCTGCTATTCGTTTCGCCACGCGTCGGTCTGGGCACGAGTTCCTACCTGCGCGCGATCGACCACATGGAGAACTGTGTCAGCGCGATCCATCGGGCGGTGCTCAACGCACAAGCACTCCAGGCAAACAAGATCGGCCGAGCCGGGCCCCGCCTGACCCAACGGCAAGAGCAACGGCTGACTACCTACGCAACGCTATCGAGCACTCCGACGAGAAACTGCTCGGGAAGTGGTTCAAGAAAAGCCCACCATTCGACAGGGCGGACCCCTACTCACTAAGGCTGGCGAACACCTCAATGATCATCGGCAACAATGTGCTGACGTACAAGGAACTCGTGTCAGCGATGACCAAGTGCCACAAGACAATCGAGCTAGTCCGGGGTGTAGCTACCGGAACACCCGGGCCGAACTTCCCTAACGCCAAGCTACGCACCGACCCTGGGAACCCGGTCGTCAACACCGGGCAGATGCGACCGACCGACTACCTAAAGGAGCTGAGTCGGCTGGTGGTTACCCATTCCTGACCGATCCCGACCGCCCTGCGGGCGGGAGGGTTTCATCCGCACAGCGGGCAAAAGAGGACGTTACGGCAGGTGACGCGCTTGCATGACGTTGCGCTGGCTTCCAGCTGTTGACGGCACCCACGGGATCCGTGTCGGCGCGTGCGTGTTCACCGGTTGCAGCCGATGACGTTCGGCCACCACGGGCTGCGCTCGGCCCACACTAAGATCGTACCGGCCGCCTCAAGGCTCATCCCAGCAGGGCAGCCTGCTCGGCGAGGTGTATCGGTGCATAAAGCGGCACTACACGGCGATAGCCGTGCCGACCTGGAGGATGCTGGTATCACCGTGCAGGGAGCCGGCGAAGGTCAACGCGGACGGGTTGACCCCGAAAGGCACCAACTGATGGTGTTCGGTTGCCTCGATGTGATCGAATCCGTGCAGGCGGCGGGCCGCGGCTGCTACTGAGCCCGCCTCTTGAACTCCTGGACTAGTGCATCCACAGCTGCATGGGTGCTCATGCCGCTCCTCCCGCCTGCGTTTCGTCCAGCTGGTCCAGCACGATCGCCTGCACTGGGCAGGCTGCCGCGGCTCGCCTGACCTGCAGGCGCTGTGCACGGTCGGGGTGGGGCTCGAACCGCAGCGCTTCCTGCAGT
>JAODNG010000312.1 GCA_025465385.1 Pseudonocardiales bacterium | reverse complement strand
ACGAAACGTAAATGCTGCGGTCACAGAGCCCCACTACGGTTCGGGTGGCCGGCGGCACGGGGCTTCAGATCCTCCTACGTGCCGCCGGCTCCCCAGGGCCTGGTTAGTCGATCTCGCCGGAACCGATCCCGCCGGGACAGTCGCGCAGCCGGTCAAGCGAGCTTTCGATGTCGCCGGCCGCCACGCACAAGTTCTACCAACCGCCCAGGGCGCGAGGAGCCCACGATCAGGCGTTTGGTGAGCACAGCGGGATCAGCGATGCTGGACCCGTCCGTCACCGCGACGATCCCGAGACAGCGGGGTAGACGCTGCCGTCGTCGCGCGCATCTACACCGCCATGATCGTCGCGTTCATCGATGCCGACCTTCGAGAGCATCACCGCGGTTTGGGAGGTGTTCGGCCAGCTGGGCCGCGATGACGGCCGGGCTGGGCAGTAGGGCGATCTCGTCGTGGACCTCCCGCGCTGCTTGGTCGAACTCCCCGGACAGCGCCCGGCGCAGGCTGTCCCGGATCGCTGCGGGCGCCTGATCGGCAGTCATCCCGCAGCCTCGCTTGGACACAGTCGCGGCGTTGAGGAACTGGTCGGCGCCCTGCGGCACGACCACCTGGGGCACACCGGCGGCCAACGCGGACAGGGTGGTGCCGGCGCCACCGTGGTGGATCACGACCGAACAGCTGGGCAACGCGGCGGTCAGCGGGAGCCACCGGTACGCCCGCACCGACTGGGGCAACGGGCCGAGCTCGGTCGGGTCGCTGCCGAGAGCCACCAGGATCTCCAGCGGCTCGGCGGAAACAGAGTCGACGAGATCGCGGACCATCCCCATCCCACCCAGCCGCGGCGCCACCGTGCCCATCGTGATCAGAACCCGGGGCCGAGTCGGAGGGTCCAGCAACTCCTCGGGCACAACGGCACCACCGTTGTAGGGCACTGGCCGCATGATCCACCTGCCAGCGGCGGGTTCGGGCCCCAGGCTCGGTGGTGCCATGCGGATGATCGCGGTCGGGTCGACCGCCGGCGCGACGGCCAACCGCGGCCATATCTCCGCGACGCACGCTGCACCGTCGCCGACCAGGCCGATGCCGTGCTCGACTGCGGGTATGCCGAGCCGGGCGGCCACCACCGCACCGGCGGCCTGAAACTCTCCGTAGACCACCACGTCGGGCCGCCAGCGCTTGGCCACGCGTTCCGTCCCGGCCAGCATCAGCTCGCTGACCCGCGTGAACAGCTGCACCGCGCGCTCCCACGTGGCTGCCGGCGACAGATGCGGCGCCCAACCGCCGGTGGTCCGCCCCACCGACTGGAACACCTCGTACATGTCCACACCAGGGGCGACATCGACCGCCGTCAGGCCCGCGCTCGCGGCCCGCTGGACCCCGTCACCGGCACTGGCGACGAGCACATCGTGGCCTTCCGAACGCAACGCCCACGACACCGGCACCAGCGGGAAAACATGCCCGGTACCGGGCGAAGCCACTACCAACACCCGCATCCCGCAGACCCTAACTAAGTCGAGGTGGCGACCCTGTCCTGGCTCCTCTAAGGGCGAAAGGCGGTGAGCCCTCTGGCAAGCCCTCGTAGGTGAATCCCTCTACGGGGTTCGGTGAGAAATCCGACTGGAACCCGCCCGCGGGCCGTCCGGACCATGAGCGCGCTGCAGGGTCTGGCCAGGAGCAAGCCGCGTCAACCGTGATCTACGTACTCGGTTTCGGGAATCTCGTAGATATCCGCCCGAGTTTCGCCTTAACTAGGTAGCAACCGAAAAGATAACAGTAGGCAATGGTGTGGGAAGTTAGGGAGCAATGCATGTTGTCGCGCGACCTTCCCCAGGCCATGGTGGGATAAGCCGAAGCGACACTGCCGTCGATGAAGCGCTCTGTTCCCGGCCCACTGGGCCCCTAAAGGAGGATCTTATGCCTGGCACGCTGAGCTTTGCTGAGATGGACGGCCAGCACGCGGAGCTGCTCCCCGCCCGTACCATCCTGTCCCTGATCAGCACCGGCGGTCATGGCGGCGGTAGCCATGGCGACGGTGGTCATGGCGGCGAGAGCGGAGGTGCCGGGAGCGAAGGCGGTCACGGGGGGATCGGCGGTGTTGGTGGCGCAGGGGGCGCCGGTATAGGCGGCCTCGGCGCCAATCTCTGAACATCGACCTGTTCGGTGACAGAATAGCACCGATGATCTCGGCGCAAGGCTGTCCCGTCAGTCGTCGAGCGTCACAAGATCAATGGTCTCCAGGTGGCCACCTCGACCGCGGTGCCAAGGTCGTTCACATGGTTCAGTACGAGCGAGATGTCAATGTCACGTAGGGCTTCTTCTGCTGGCGTGGCCAGCGAGACGATTGTTCCTGTGGCGCTTGCCTGAAATCCGTCAGGCAGAACGCCGTCGAATCTGGCCGCTAAGGTTGCGGCCAGATTCGACATCACCACCTGCTCATCTTTCATACTCACGGAATGATGCAATCGTTGGGCGCTATGCGGAATGTTTTTCCCTTTGCGCTGACGAGGGTTCCTACTACGCTGAAATGCCCGCCTCGGATGGCCTCGGCCTGAGGAACGCTGCCGTGGGAATGTAGGGGCCAGCCAAGGTCCGGTGAGAGCTTGCCCTCGATCCGCCTGACCGGGAGCCTGGCGTCCGTGGGACTCACGCTGACCGGGATCAACAGGTATCCGATCAAGTCCTGCCGCGGCCACGGCTTGACCCACGTCGTGATCGAGCCGTGGGGGCTGGCCGGTGATCGGCGGTGGATGCTCGTAGATGACGAAGGTCGGGTGGTGACGGCACGGGAGCACCCGCGGCTGGTGCTGGTCATCCCCGAGTTCGACGTCGACGGGTTGCTGGTGCAGGCGCCGGATGTCGACCCGCTGTTGGTGGGCACGCCGGATGGGTCGGTGCTCACTGACGTCCGAGTCTTCTCCAGTGAGCTGGCAGCCGCCCCTGCCGCGGATGAGGCGCACGCCTGGTTCAGCACGGTGGTCGGCGCGCCGGTCCGGCTGGTGTACCTCAACGACCCCGCGCAGCGCCGGCCGAACCCCGCTTACAGCCGCGAGCAGGATCGGGTGTCCTTCGCCGACGGTTACCCGATGTTGCTTGCCACCGAGGGATCCCTCGCCGCGCTGAACGATCTCATCGCCGCGGGAGCGCGGTCGGAGGAGGGGCCGGTGCCGATGACGCGATTCCGCCCCAATCTGGTTGTCGCCGGCGCACCCGCCTGGGATGAGGACGGCTGGCGGGTGCTGCGGATTGGAACCGCGAGCTTCCGCGCGGTGAAAGCCTGCGACCGCTGCGTGCTTACCACGATCGACCCGAGCACGGCGTGCAAGGGCAAGGAGCCCCTTGCGACGCTGGCTCGTCATCGGCGGTGGGACGGCAAGACCTGGTTCGCGATCAACCTCATCCCAGATTCCCCCGGCGCCACCGTGCACGTCGGCGACAGCGTCAAGATCGTCGAGTCCTCACCTCCACGTCAATAAGCAGCTCCCGGACCAGATAGTGGTGCCAGCGCTGGGCGGCCTTGTCCACTGCCAGGCTGGCAGATCCTTGGTCACCACAAGCAATCCAAACACCGCCCACTGGTAGGGCGTGTTGCCCGGAACGCCGAAGTGCACGTCGACACTGGCGAGCATCGCGGTGAGCTAGACCGGTCCGATTACTCGATCGGTTTCCTCACCGGACCGCCCATGCGAGGCTCTCATCACGATGGCTGATGAACTCCATGAATTGATCCTCGCTGATGCCGCCGCATGGCGTACGTGGTTAGCCGAGCATTGCGGAAGCTCGCCCGGCGTGTGGCTGATGCTGGCCAAGAAGGGCACGGTTCAACCGACCAGCCTCAGCTACGAGCAAGCGCTCGAGGAGGCGCTGTGCCATGGCTGGATCGATGGCCAGGTGCAGCGCCGGGACGAGACCACCTACCGGCAGCGCTTCACGCCCCGACGTGCCCGTAGTCCGTGGTCGGCGCGCAACGTGGGAATCGTCACGGGCCTGGTCGCCACGGGCCGGATGCACCCGGCGGGCGTGGCCGAAGTCGAACGGGCGAAGACCGACGGACGTTGGGACGCGGCCTACGCCGGTCCGGCCAGCATCGACGTGCCGGCCGATCTGGCCGCTGCGTTGACCGCCGAACCCCGAGCACAGGCGATGTTCGACATCCTCACGAGCCAGAATCGTTACGCCGTCCTTTACCGGATCAGCAACGCCAAACGCCTCGACACCCGAGCCCGCCGCATTGACCAGTTCGTCGAAATGCTCGCTCGTGGCGAGACGGTGTACCCGCAGCAGCGCACATTAAGTGACTGACCGCTGCGCAACGGCTTCGCTTGGCCGAGGATCCGGCGACCCGTGAGATGATGCGACGATGATCGCCGGACTGCTGTTGGCGGCCGGGGCCGGGCGACGCTATGGGATGCCCAAGGCCCTGGTCGACGGTGGTGCCTGGTTACGCAGGGCGGTAGCCGCCCTGACCGATGGCGGATGCGACTCGGTGCTCGTCGTGGTGGGTGCGCAGGCCGACCGGGTCGTCCCGCTGGTACCGGAAACCGCCCGCACGGTGCTGGCCGCGGATTGGGCGCAGGGAATGGGGGCCTCGCTGCGCGCTGGTCTGGCCGAGTTGCTCCATAGCGCGCCGCCGCAGGTGCAGGCCGCGCTGGTGCATCTGGTGGACCTACCCGACGTGGACGCTTCAGTGGTCCGCAGGCTCGTCGCACTCGCTGGTCCCGCAGTGGTAGCCCGGGCGGGGTTCGAGAGCCAGCCCGGCCATCCGGTGCTACTCGGCCGGCAGCACTGGGCCGACATCGTCGCGTCGGCGCAGGGTGACCGGGGGGCCCGGGACTGGCTGGCGCAACGCCACGACCTGATCGTGGTGGACTGCTCCGATCTGGCTAGCGGAATCGACGTGGACACCCCTGACGCTGCCCAGCAGCAGCCCCGAGGGAATAGATAGCGGCGCTGCCGCGTCGTGGGAGAACAGTCGTTATGGGTGAACCGGCAGGCGGGTCGGCCCGAATGCTCTCTAATTGCGATACACCTGTGGTCATCCGGAAGTTCAGCGCAAGGAGGGTTTGCGGTGCGTGAGGTGCTCAACGAACTGGTGGCGGAGTGGCGCCAGGGCAAAGCGACCGCAGTGGGCACAGTGGTGTCCACCTACCGCTCGGCGCCGCGCCCCGCTGGAGCATCGATGCTGGTGACCTCGGACGAGCGGGCGGTCGGCAGCGTCTCCGGTGGTTGTGTGGAAGGCGCGGTCTTCGAGCTCGGCCAGCAGGTGCTCGCCGACGACACCCAAGTCTTACAGCGCTACGGCGTTTCCGATGACGATGCGTTCACCGTTGGCATCACCTGTGGCGGCATCATCGACGTGTTCGTCGAGAAGGTCGACCCCATCCACTTCCCTGAGCTCGACGACGTGGCCGCCTCGGTGGCCAAGAAGGAGGCGGTCGCGGTAGTCACCGTGGTCGCGCATCCCGACCCCGAGCGCGTTGGCCTGCGCATGGTGGTCTGGCCCGACCGGCACACCGGCACGGTGGGCTCACCGCAGGCCGACGAGGCGATTCTCGAGGACGTCCGGGGCGCCCTTGCCGCCGGCCGGGTCGTCACCCTGCACTATGGCCCTGAAGGTGAGCGCCGCGGCGAAGGCATGGATGTATTCGTCAACTCCATGCAGCCGCCGCCCCGGATGCTGGTGTTC
>JAODNG010000025.1 GCA_025465385.1 Pseudonocardiales bacterium | reverse complement strand
CGGCGATGTCATCCCCACCGGGAAGGACCTTACGGACGGTTGGGTATAGGTAAATCTCCTCAGCCACGGAATGCTTTACCAGCGAGGTCACCACCTGCTCGGCGAGCCGCTGGACCTTGTCGTCGGTGGCGCCGTCCATTTGTTCCAGCTGCGCGAACATGTCGTTCACCTCATTGTGCTGCTCAATGAGGAACGTGATCACGTCAGTCGGTGTAGTAGAAGTACTCATGGCGGGGAGGTACCCGTCACGCGTGCGATGAAACGGTGAATAAACCGCCGTTTGCCAGCAAAGCTGGCCGGGTATGTCGGGCCGTGTGGTCGATGCCGTGGTGGTCGGTGCCGGGCCCAACGGGCTCGTCGCGGCGAACATGCTCGCCGACGCCGGCTGGGACGTCGTCGTCTTGGAGGAGCAGCCTGGCCCCGGTGGGGCAGTCCGCAGCGCCCCGGGCCCCGCACCGGGCTTCATCACTGATCTCTGCAGCGCGTTCTACCCGCTCGCCGCGGCTTCCCCGGTCATCGGCGCTCTTGAGCTTGAGCGCCACGGACTGCGCTGGGTGCACTCGCCCACGGTCCTTGCCCACCCGCTGCTCGACGGCCGCGCCGCCGTGCTGTCGCGGGACCTGGAGAAGACGGCCGCGGGGCTCGACGCCCTCGGCGCGGGTGACGGTGCGGCGTGGAAACGGCTCTATGGCAACTGGCAGCGACTCGGCCCGTTATTGATCGACGCATTGTTCGTGCCCTTCCCGCCGGTGCGCGCTGGCGCTCGTTTGGTGGCGGCGCTCGGACCGAGCGGCCTGCTGAGGTTCACCCGTTTCGGGCTGCTGCCGGTGCGCCGGCTCGCCGAGGAGGAGTTCACCGGGCCCGGCTCGCTGCTGTTGGCGGGGTGTGCGCTGCACGCCGACCTGATGCCCGAGTCCAACGGTGGCGCCATGTTCGGCTGGCTGCTGTCGATGCTGGGCCAGCAATACGGCTTTCCGGTTCCGGAAGGTGGCGCCGGTCAGCTCAGCGCCGCGCTGGTCCGCAGGCTGGAAGGCCGGGGTGGGCAGGTGCGTTGTGACGCGCCGGTTCGTCAGGTGATGGTGCGCGGGGGCCGCGCCGTCGGTGTACGCACAGCCGACGGCGACGAGATCCCGGCCCGCCGCGCGGTGCTGGCCGCGGTCCCGGCTACTTACCTCTACGGCGGCCTCGTCGGCTGGACGGACCTACCGCCCCGGCTTCGCGATGACATCCGGCGGTTCCAGTGGGATTACGCCACCGTCAAGCTCGACTGGGCGCTGCGCGCGCCGGTGCCGTGGGCGGCAGGCGACACCGCGGGCGCCGGCACCGTCCACGTCTCGGCCGGCATGGACGAGATGACCGAGTACACCGCGCACATCGCCATGGGACTGGTGCCGGCCCACCCGTTCCTGCTCGTGGGACAGATGACGACAGCCGACCCGTGCCGCTCACCGGCCGGGACCGAATCGCTGTGGGCATACACCCACGTGCCCCGCGAGG
The DNA here is from genome assembly GCA_025465385.1 of Pseudonocardiales bacterium. GTDB lineage: Bacteria > Actinomycetota > Actinomycetes > Mycobacteriales > Pseudonocardiaceae. The sequence goes on along the minus strand of JAODNG010000025.1, from coordinate 7,974 downwards.
TTCGCGGCGACGCCGGCGGCGACGACATCACCGGCGCCTGGGACGAGCGTGGCCGGGAGGCCATCGCCCAACGCATCGAAGCGCAAATCGAACGGTTCGCCCCCGGCTTTCGGGACCAGATCATCAGCCGGACGGTGGCCGCGCCCCCGCAGATCGCCGAGCACAACGCCAATCTGGTCGGCGGCGCTATCAACGGCGGCACCACCGCGATACACCAGCAGTTGGTATTCCGACCCACCCCGGGACTCGGCCGCCCGGAGACGCCCGTTACCGGCCTGTACCTGGCGTCGTCCTCGGCCCATCCCGGCGGCGGCGTGCACGGAGCATGCGGTGCGAACGCCGCGCGAGCCGCCCTGCAGGGGCACCGGGCGCGCAGCCAGCGGCTGGCCGCAGCCGCCGTCCGGTTCGCCATCGGCCGCTGAGCTACCGCCTGCTCGATGAGCGCATGCAACACTCCCACGTCAGCGAATACCATCGCGCGCCCCGACAAAATTCCGGCATCAGTCCGCGTTTGTGATGCGCTCCTGTAAGAATTCCAACGTCTGGCGGAGCACTCGCGACACGTGCATTTGCGAGATACCGACTTGCTCGGCGATCTGAGTCTGAGTCAATTGGCGGAAAAACCGCAACGCGAGAATCGTCCGTTCCCGGGGAGCAAGCTCGGCCAGTAGCGGGCGCAACGCCTCCCGATCATCGATTAAGGCCAGCTCGCCATCCAGGCCGCCGATGAACTCACCCAGCGTCGCCTTCCCGTCTCCAGAGCCGAGCATCTCATCCAGCGATGAGCTCCGGTATGCCTCCCCGGCTTGCAGTCCCTCAATCACCTCAGCGAGCGGTAGCCCCAATCGATCGGCGATCTCGCTGGGTCTGGGTGCGCGGCCGAGCTGCTGGGACAGCTCCGCCAGCGCGCCCCTGATGACGATGTGCAGATCCTTCAACCGCCGGGGCACCCGCGTTGACCAGCCGTGGTCGCGGAAGTACCGGCGCACCTCTCCGGTGATCGTCGGTACCGCGAAGGAAAAGAAATCTGAACCACGGACCGGCTCGAAGCGGTCCACGGCGTTGATCAATCCGACGGTCGCGACCTGAACAAGATCTTCCAGCGGCTCACCGCGGCCGGCGAATCGGCGCGCGATGTGTTCGGCCACCGGCAGATAGCCACTGATCAGTTGCTCGCGCAACCGCTGCCGTTCCGGGTCATCCGGAGCAAGCTCGGCGTACCGGTTCTGCAACGGGACCAGGTGCGCATACTCGCCGTGTTCGGTCCCGACCGAGGACACGGACGGGGTCACGGAGGGGGTCATATCTGGGGCGCTGTCAAGGCGTCTTTGGCCAGGGTGATGCGTACCCGGCCACGCCCGCCAGGTTCAGCGGGCACCGAGGTGGCGCCGACCTCGTCAGCAAGGCACTGCAGCACCCGCCACGCAAACGAGCCGGTGGGTAGTGGATCCGCCAGATCGTCGACGTCCGTTTCGGCGGCTACCTCTATCCGCTCGGGCCGGACGGTGAACGTGCAGTACAGCGTCGCGTTGGCGGCGGCGATCCGGACCAGCATGGCGCATAGATCATCGACGGCCATCCGAAGGTCGTCGATTGAGTCGAGGTCGAAGTCGGCTCGGGCGGCGAGATCCGCCGCGACGGTCCTGATCGTAGGAATCGAGACCGTGCTGGCCGCGGTGCGCAGCTCTAGGGACAGTACCGACTCATCGGAGTTGGAGTCCGCCCCGTGGTTAGGCATCGAGGTGCCGCTGTCCACGTAGGTCACCGCGATCGGGCCGCATCCATGGTGGCCCCGCTGGTTAGTGCGACGCGCCCGGCTGCAGCAGCCATCGTCGTCTCCTTACTTTCTCGGTCGCGGCTCGCCGGCCTCGTTAGGTTGAGTGCTTCAACGCCTCCGGGACCGTGTCGGCGAAGGTGAACTGGTCCCGCAGTTCGGTCGCCTCCAGAGCCCGGTTGGCGATGCGGGAGTGGCACACCATCCGCAGGGCGCGGCGCTCGCGATTGGCGAGCTCGTTGGCCTCAAACAGGGCGGACAGACCGGCAGAGCCCAGGAACTCAACGCCATCAAGGTCCACCACGACGACCTGAGCGGCGGATAGCTGCTCGTTGAGGAAGCTGGCGAGTCTCGGCGCCGTCAGCGTATCGATCTCCCCGGTCACGGTAACGACGCGTGCATCGGGTCCATGCTCGGCGACCTGCAAGCCGATGATGTCCGCGGGGAAATCGTTGTCCACCCTTGTCACCATATAGGGCAGGTCTGCGCAGGCCCAATACGGGTTGCACCGCCCATGGGGGTCAGCGACCTACGGGTTCGACGGCGCGAACGGCGAGTAGGGCAAGGTCGTCGCCGTCGTCGCGGCCAAGCCAGTCCTTCACGGTGCGCTCAACTCGGGTTGCCACCGCCTGCGCTGTCATCCCGGCGCACTCGCGCAGGCAGGCGGCCAACCGGGCAGGCCCGAACTGCTCCTGGTTAGCTCCGGTACGGCGATCGGCCTCAGTGACACCGTCGCTGTAGAGCAGGCAAGTGTCCCCCGGAGCCAACGTGATCGAGGTCCGGCCGAAACGTGCATCGGGCAGGATTCCGACCACCGTGCCGGGCACCCCGACGTCCTCTACTTGGCCGCTGCGGCGCAGCACCATTGGCGCGGGATGGCCACCGGTGGTGAATGTGAGGTTGCACCCCACTGCGGCCGGCTGCAGCGCGCCGAGCACCATCGTGGTGAAGACGGTGCGCCCGGCAGCCAGCAGTGCCCGGTTGAGTAAATACAGCAACCGGGTGGGGTCCTGCTCGACGACCATCAGGGCGCCCAGCGAGTGCTGCACCCGGGCACTTTCGGCGAGGGCCTCAGCTCCGTTGCCGCACACATCACCGAGCCCGAGCAAGGCTCCCCCGTCACGATCGGGTCGGACGAAATAAAAGTCACCGCCTACCGCGAGCTCACCGGCGACCCGGTACGCCACACCGAACTGCACCATGGGCAGTTCCGGAAGGGCACCGGGCTGCAATGGCAGCAGCGGGGCCTGTAACAGCGACAGCGCGTTGGCCTGCTCGCGCCATCGGCGGCTCGCGCCGATTATCGGGCCGGCTACCGCTGCCAGTTGCTTGAGCAACGAATCCGGGAGAGAACCGACCATAATCAGCAATCCCTCGATCCGGTCCGGTCCCAACAGGGGTGCCGCCACCACCGGCGCCCCCTCGGGGACATCAGACCCGAGCACCGCAGCCAACTCACCCAACTCGCTGGTCGGCACTGTGGAGATGCCCGCCGTATCCCCGCGCAGCGCAGCGGCCAAGACCGGGGCGGTTTGCGGGACCGGCGCCCGGGTCACGCCTTGAGCGGGATCGATCCCAGCACCGGCGCAGTGCCACCACGCCATTCGCGCCCGCGCCGCGGGCAACAGCACCGCGGCCTGCTGCCCCACAGTCGGAACGGCCAGCTGAACCAATGCCGCCGCCGCCTCATCGTGGGCCACCGCAGCTGCCAACTCCCGGCTGGCCTTCTGAATGAACTGCTCGTCGGTGATGCTGGCATTGACCACCCATGCATGCCAGCCGTCGGCGAGCGGCCGAAGCCGTCCGCTGACCCGGCGCCCGCTGGGTCCCGCGAGGACGAACTCGCCACTGCGTTCGGACTCATCGCCGAGGTCGAGGTGCGGAAACAGCCGACGGGCCGCCGCGTTGAGCAGTTGTATCCGGCCCGACCCGTCCTCCACAATCACGGCTTGGTCGACATCATCAAGCAGCCGGTGCAGCCCTGGTACCAGCAGCTCGGTAACCGGGCGCCGGTCAGCTGCCACGACATCTCCTCCCAGATCCGACCGCGTCGCAGTGAGGGTAGTCCCCGACTGGCGCGCTCGGGGTCGAAACCCGAGACCAATCGTGGCACGCTGCGGGCGTTAAGGATTGATGTCCTAGGAGGCTCATCGTGAGCGCGCACCCCGCGGCGGCTGCAGAATCACTCACCGGGCGGCTGGATCCAGTCGATCCCGCCACGCTCGAACGAATCCTGCTGGCCTTAGAGGAGCTTCGCGACGGCAACTTCCGGCGGCGCCTGGCGGTCACCGACACCAACCTGGCTGGCCGGATCTCAACAGTGATCAACCAGATCGCTCAACGCAACCAGTCCCTGGTCGGTGAGCTGGTCCGGGTGCGCGGAGCGGTCGGTCAGGACGGGCGGACGGGCGAACGGCTCGGCGACGGCAGCGGTGGGGGGTGGTCGTTGGCCGCCGCCGCAATCAATGGCCTGATCGATGACCTGACCCGGCCCACCACCGAGCTGGCAAGGGTGCTGGCCGCGGTATCTGAAGGTGACCTGTCGTCACGGGTGTCGGAGCAGCCGCTGCGGGGCGATTTCGCTCGGTTGGGTCACACCGTCAACGGATTGCTCGATCAGTTGTCACTGTTCGCCGCTGAGGTAACCCGGGTGGCTCGCGAGGTCGGCACCGAGGGCCGGCTGGGTGGCCAGGCACGGGTCCCTGGAGTGGCGGGGACGTGGCGCGACCTCACCGACTCGGTCAACGTCATGGCCGGCAACCTCACCGCCCAGGTGCGCGACATCGCCCAAGTCGCCACCGCAGTGGCCCGCGGGGACCTCAGCCGCAAGATCACCGTGGAGGTTTCCGGGGAGCTGCTGGAACTCAAGGACACCCTGAACACCATGGTGGACCAACTCTCCGCATTCGCGGCCGAAGTGACCCGGGTGGCTCGCGAGGTCGGCAGCGAAGGCAGGCTGGGCGGTCAGGCGGAGGTGCCCGGAGTGGCCGGGACCTGGCGCGACCTCACCGACTCGGTCAACGTCATGGCCGGCAACCTCACCGGCCAGGTGCGCAGCATCGCCCAGGTGGCCACCGCAGTGGCTCGGGGTGATCTCAGTCGCAAGATCACCGTCGACGCCCGAGGCGAGATCCTGGAGCTGAAGAACACCCTCAACACCATGGTGGACCAGCTTTCCGCCTTCGCCGACGAGGTGACCCGGGTGGCGCACGAGGTGGGCAGCGAGGGCAAGCTCGGCAACCAGGCCCGGGTGCGCGGAGTGGCCGGCACCTGGAAAGCGCTCACCGACAACGTCAACGGCATGGCAGAGAACTTGACCAGTCAGGTACGTAGCATCGCGACGGTGGCGACTGCGGTAGCCGGCGGTGACCTGTCGAAGAAGATCACTGTGGAGGCTCGCGGTGAGGTGGCCGCACTGGCCGAGACGATCAACCGGATGGTCGACACCTTGGGAGCCTTCGCCGACGAGGTCACCCGCGTGGCCCGCGAGGTGGGTACCGAAGGGACCCTCGGCGGTCAGGCCCGGGTACCCAACGTCGCCGGCACCTGGAAGGACCTCACCGACAGCGTCAACTTCATGGCCAACAACCTGACCAGTCAGGTGCGCAACATCGCCCAGGTGACCACCGCCGTGGCCAGCGGTGACCTGTCCAAGAAGATCGATGTGGACGCTCGGGGCGAGATCCTCGAGCTCAAGACCACGATCAATACCATGGTCGACCGGCTATCGGCATTCGCTTCTGAGGTCACCCGGGTGGCCCGCGAGGTCGGCACCGAGGGCAAGCTGGGCGGGCAGGCCGAGGTGATCGGCGTGTCCGGCACCTGGGAGCGGCTGACCGAGAACGTCAACCGGCTGGCCGGCAACCTCACGACCCAGGTGCGCGCTATCGCCGCGGTGGCCACCGCGGTGACTGCTGGAGATTTGACCCGCCAGATCACCGTCGACGCCTCCGGTGAGGTCGCCGAGCTCAAGGACAACATCAACCAGATGGTCGCCAACCTCAAGTCGGCCACCCTGACGAACCAGGAACAGGACTGGCTCAAGACCAACCTCGCACGGCTGTCCGGTCTCATGCAGGGTCACCGCGACCTGGCGACCGTGGCCTCACTGGTGCTCAGCGAGCTCGCCCCCTTGGTCGAAGCTCAACAAGGGGCCTTTTTTATGGTCCGTACTGATGACGGCGGGCCGACCGTTCTGGAGTTCGCCGCTGGTTACGGCGTCCAAGATCCCTCGACGATCCGCCGCTTCGCCCTGGGCGAGTCGCTGGTCGGCCAGGCGGCGTTGGATAAGCGCACGATCCTGGTCACCGAGGCGCCACCGCAGTATGCCGCGATCAGTTCCGGTCTCGGCTCCGCCGCACCGACCAACGTTCTGGTGCTGCCGTTGCTGTTCGAGGACCAGGCGTTGGGTGTGATCGAGCTTGCCTCGGTCAACGAATTCACCACGGTGCACCGGGATCTGCTCGAACTACTTCGCGAGGCGATCGGCGTCAACGTCAACACGATCCTGGCCAACTCCCGTACCGAAGCGCTGCTGGCCGAGTCGCAGCGGTTGGCCCAAGAGCTGACCCTGGGTTCGCGGCGGCTGCAGGCCCAGCAGCACGAGCTGCAGAAGTCCAACACCGAGCTGGCCGAGAAAGCCGCCCTGCTGGCTACCCAGAACCGCGACATCGAGATCAAGAACGCTGAGATCGAGCTAGCCCGCCAGGAGATCGAGGACCGGGCCGCTCAGCTGGCCGCCGCGTCGCGCTACAAGTCGGACTTCATGGCGAACATGTCTCACGAGCTGCGTACCCCGCTCAACAGCGCGCTGGTGCTGGCCAAGCTGCTGGCCGACAACCTCGACGGCAACCTGTCGGACAAGCAGGTGGAGTTCGCCAGAACCATCCACTCCGCCGGTAGCGACCTGCTGCAGCTGATCAACGACATCCTCGACCTGGCCAAGGTCGAAGCGGGCCGGATGGATCCGTCACTCTCCGATGTAGCGATGACCGGTGTGGTGAACTACGTCAAGACGCTGTGCGAGCCGCTGGCCGCCGAGAAGGCGCTGCACTTCACCGTCGAGCTCGATCCGACGCTGCCAGCGCTGCTGCACACCGACGAACAGCGCCTACAGCAGGTGCTGCGAAACTTGATGTCCAACGCGGTGAAGTTCACCGATGAGGGCGGCGTGGCGCTGCGGATCCGGCCAGCCTCTGCTGACGAGGTTGAGGGCGCGGCGCTACGCGCCGCAGCCTCCCGGGTGGCTTTCGAGGTGCACGACACCGGCATCGGAATCCCCGCCGAGAAGCTGTCTGTGATCTTTGAGGCGTTCCAGCAGGCCGACGGCACGACCAGCCGGCGCTATGGCGGCACCGGACTCGGCTTGTCGATCAGCCGCCAGCTGACCCAGTTGCTCGGTGGCGAGCTCGCGGTGAGCAGCGAACCCGGCGTGGGCACCGTGTTCACCCTCTACCTGCCCGAGATCGCCGAGGCATCACAGCTGGCGGCGCCTGACGATACGGCGCAGGACCTCACCCCCGAGGAGCTCGCTCCGGAGCTGGTTTCGGCCGCCCGGTCGCTACCGCAGCTGGACTCCGATTCTGCGCCCTGGGCGGCCGGTGAGGCGCCGTCGCGCTTCCACGGGGAGAAGATCCTCATCGTCGACGACGACCTTCGCAACGTCTTCGCGTTGAGCAGCATGCTCGAGGCTCACGGCTTGCACGTCGTCTTCGCCGACAACGGAGTGGCCGGAGTCCGCGCGCTGGAGCGAAACGAGGACATCGCGCTGGTCCTGATGGACGTGATGATGCCCGAGCTGGACGGTAACGCGACCATCGCCGCGATCCGCAACCTTAGTCGCTACGCCGACCTGCCCATCATCGCGGTGACCGCGAAAGCGATGAAGGAGGACCGGGCGAAGAGCCTGGCGTCCGGCGCGAACGACTATGTCACCAAGCCCGTGGACACCGACCTGCTGCTCACGCTGATGTACTCACACCTGCACAACCCGACCGACACCCCCGAGCACCCTCGGGCAACCACCGCCCGGTAGTGCCACCGCGCGGCGACGCTTGGCCAATGAGGACCCAGACTGCCGGGCGCTTCGCCCTTCTGGGCGATGTAATCCGTTGCGGTGCGTGGGGGTCTAGACGCAGCACGTACCCTAGTGCCTGTGATTACGCACGGCGATCAGGCTCCGCGCCTCGCGGCGGCGCTCG
>JAODNG010000024.1 GCA_025465385.1 Pseudonocardiales bacterium | reverse complement strand
CGTTTACGTAGGACGACGTCCTGGTTATGCCGGTGGTCGCCGGTGCGGCGTCCTGGCCGATGCGGTATGAGGTGGTGCGTTCCGATTCGGTGGTGCTGTCAGCAACCTTCGCTTCTGGTTTCTTGCGTCCGAACATCAGGTGTCCCTCCCTTGGTACCCGACCCGCCGCTCGAATGACCGGGGGCTCGATGTGCTTTGTCCGCTACTCTTTCTTGTCAGACGAGCCGAAGACGAGGTCGCGCACGCTGCCGGCCTCAGAATTGAGTTTGCCCTCACGCTCGAGCTTAGTCTTCCATGCGGAGCGCAGGTTCTTGCCCACAGCCTGTTTGGTCTGGTCGGGTGCCTCGACGTCGTCAGCCAGCCCCCCGAAGCCGACCGTTTCCATGCTCTTGCACGGCTTCGTGTTGCCACACGCTTCATCGAGGTCAGCGCTGGTCTGACCTTGAGCTTTCCAGACGCCGCGCAGCGCCGACAGCGCCGCCGCGCCCTCGCCCTCGTCGCCGTCGGTCGGCTTTGAGTTCTCGTGCTCTTGGCTCATGTTCGAGCACCCTCTCCGATGCAACTAGTCAGGGGGATTGATGTGAAACCGTACTGCCTTGGACGCTCGCTGGCGAACGCCTGCTCCGTATCGCCGACACCAGGTGGCTACGATCACGCAGCCTCCTCAAACCGCCGGCTTACTTCGTCCCAGTTCACAATATTCCAGAAGGCTTCGACGTAGTCAGCGCGTGCGGCCGGATACCGGAGGTAGTAGGCATGCTCCCACAAGTCGAGGCCGAGGATCGGGGTCTCTTCCGCGGTGAGCGGGCTGTCCTCGTTGGGAAGGCTGTAAACGATCAGCCGGCGGCGTGCTCGCACCAACCATGCCCAGCCGCTGCCGAAGTGAGCGGTCGCCACGCGCGTGAACCGGTCGCGGAACGCCGTGAAAGAACCGAACTCCTCCGTGATCGCCTCGGCGAGGCGGCCGGAGGGCTTGCCGCCACCATCCTTGCTTAAGACCGTCCAGAAGAAGGAATGGTTCGCGTGCCCGCCGCCGTAGTTGCGCACCGCATTGAATGATTCCGCGGGGACTTTGCCGATGTTCCACAGCAAGCTGTCGATAGGCTGATCACCTGCAGAGAGCTCGCTGCCGCTCGCGCACAACGCTGCGTTGAGCTGGTCGACGTAGCGACGGTGGTGCTCGTTGTGGTGCAACTCCATGGTGCGCGCGTCAAGATAAGGCTCGAGCGCGTCATACCCATACGGCAGGTCTGGAAGGCTGTAGGCGCTCATGTGCCCCTTCCTGAGCTGCGACTCTTGCTCGTCCGTAGTCGCCCATCGTACACGGAAAATCAATGCGGGCACGCGCCGCGTGAGCCCGAGCGGGCCGACGAGTGATCATCTTCGGCGAGCCGAAGCGCGGTCACAACCGGCGCTGACGGGACAGCGGGAACCATCGGTCCGCAGTCTCTGCGGAACGTTCGTATGTCGAAGGGGATCGGTTCGGTGGACGGTCGGCGGATGCCGACGACCGGCTTGGCTGAGTACGGCGGACTGCAAATGGCCGTATCGATACCTCCGTTTGGACTAAAGCCCAGCTCCTCGTCGCGGATTTCGCACCTGTGGGCGCCGTCAGCTGCCGGCTGCCCTCAGGTCTGGGACTGCTGACGACGGCGGGTCGTATGGTCCGCCGCGGCGACAGTGGTCCCCGGGGTTTCACCCGGCGCCACCCGTCCCTACCCGTGATGTCCCGGCGGTACAACTCCGGTGCGGCGGCCGTGCTGGTGGGTGCCGACCGCGGACGTCAGTGACCGCTAGTGGTCCCACTGGTGATCACTGTCCTGCTTACTATCTCGAGAGAGGTGGCGTTGGTGACTCCCCGCACACCACGCGTGGTTCGCTGGAGCCTGTCTGCTGTCGCGGCCGTGCTGCCGATCGCGATGATCGCACCGTGGCCGGCTCAGGCGGGCCCCGATCCGGCTGCGCCGGTTCAGGTTTTGCCGCTGCAGGCCGCTGCTCCGGCGACCGAGGTAGTGCCAGCGGGCCGTGCTCCGGCCACCCAGACCGTGACTCCGATGGACGGCACAACCGCTGCACTGACCGACAATGCAGCTGAAGAGCCAGATCCGAATCCGGACCCGGGCCGTCGAGGACGAAACAATGAAGGACACGGGAAGCCGAACGGTGGGAAAGGCAATGCGCCCAACGCGAACTGCTCGCTGATCGTGCCGCCGGCACCACTGACCGCGCAGGGCCTGGCCACACCCTACGAGCTGGTATCGACCAATCGCCGCAACGGTCCGTGCCGCGAGGCCAACGACAACCAGTCCGCGTTCGTCGAAGCCACGATCATCGACCCGGCGACGGGCAAATTGGCGATCTACCGGCCGCTGGTGGTGGACCGGGGCACCCAACCGGCGGCCCCGCCGGTGATGCCAAGGTTGCCCGCGGGCTCGGTGGTCGGGCTGTGGTTCGGTTTCCAGGGCACCACCTTGACGCTGCAGGGAGCTAACGGCGGTTGCGTCAACGGGTTGCCCGGCTCGCTGTTCGGGCAGTTCGCCTACTGCGGCGCCACTGACTTCTTCCGGGCGGCCAACGCTGCGATCGGCGCTGGCAAGCTTAAGGTTCCGCCCGTCGGCATGGCCCACGACGGCCGCCCCTGTCCCACCACGCGCGACTTCGCGGTAGTCGATCAGGACCAGAGCGACAACCTCACGACCCGTTATCTGGCGCTGGCCAACGGGCGTACCGCGCAGGACAACCCGGCGAATGTTGGGGCGCTGCCGGTGCGGACGGTGCTGAAAAACGCCAGCGACAACGGGCTATTGACCGGATTCATCAACCCGGCGCTGGGCTGTACACCTTTTACCGCACCCGATCTCACCGCTGGCGGGACGCCCGCGCCATCGTTGGCACTCAACGAGCTGCAGGCGGCGGCCACGAAGACCACGCCGATGGCGCTCGTACCGCCCAATGACCCCATGGCCCAGGTCAAGGGGAAACCAAGCGTAGCGAAGATCAACCTGTACCGGGCCGGTGTGAACCAACCACCGCTGAACCCAGCAACCGATACCGCGAAAAGCTACTGCCGCAACCTGGTGACCGTCGCCACGGCGCGACTAACCCTCGATCGGGCCCTCCTCCGTGATTCTCCGTCGCCGGACCCGGCCGCGGCGAAGAACCTCTTCGCCTTCCTGCAGCAGCGGTTGAAGGGCTCGCTCACCGACCTGGCCTGCGTCCCGGTGCGCCGGAAGGGCTGACGACCTCGGTGAAACGTCAACAGGTCGCAGTCCGCACTTGTCCCGGCTGACTGAACTCCAGTCGCACCTTGTCACTGCGGGGGATCAAGATGGCTGCACCGTTGTCGTGTGTCCAACCGGCGGGTAGGAGAAGGTACTGGTTCCCAGATTGAAGCGTGAGCTTGAGCCCGTCGTACCGGAACCGGTAGGCCGCGTCGGGATCTTGGCAAGTCACTTCTCGGACGCCCGGTGCTTGCAGGCTCAGCCTTTTCTCGCTGTACGCCACCACATCTGGATGGGTGGGCAGCGAGGTCTCGAACTGTTGCGCATAGTCCACCCCGACGCCGATCGCGTAGGTCCCGACTGCCCAGAACAGTCCTACGCTCACCAAAATGAAGACCGCGCCCCACTCGGCCACGGCCACGGCTCCCGGAGCCCGCTGCGGTGCCTGCTTTGGCCGTCGCGCCGCGATGAGCGGGCGCAACAGCTGGGTGGCGTAGCTCAGCAGCAGGACGCCGATCGAGAGACTGAGCCCACGTCCTTCGGGGAATGCGGCAGGAAACACCGGAGCCATGACGAGATCGACTACTGCCAGGCTCACCATGGTTATCCCGGCAATGGCCGCGGCGGGTATCAACACTCGCAATACGATCTGCCGGGTCGCCGGAGGCATCGCTTCCACCAGCAAGTGGTGGAGCCAGAGCGCGAGTAGCGTAGCCCCCGCGGCGGCGATCAACGGAGGGATGAAGCCGGCCACGCTGTTGTTCAGATAATCTTGTACCGTCAGATCTAGCACGGTGACGTCCGAGCCGAAGTACCACAAAAGTCCCGCATACGCTTGGCGCCCGAAGTAGTACATCAATGCCGTCAGCAACGTCGTGGGCGCCACTACCGACCCGAGGATCTTCAGGGCCTTGGGCAGCGCGGAGGCATCGGACATCGGTGACTCGGCGCCAGCCTCGCGCGGTTCGTGCGCCCGAGCCGCGGCCATGCCGTCGAGCCCAGGCGCCCGACCCTGCGGCAGCGCTACGGGCGGACTTGCCACCGGCGATGCTGCCTCGGTGGACGGTTCCGCGGCGCCGCCCTCAGGCGTCTTCGCGGTGGTCGTCATGAGCCTTGGGGACCCGTCTCATTGCTGGGATCTT
>JAODNG010000238.1 GCA_025465385.1 Pseudonocardiales bacterium | reverse complement strand
GTCATGAAAGGCGAGGCAGAGGTCAGTGCGCCGGGCACTGGTGTCCATGATGACCGGCACGGCCCGCTACCACCACGTTGGACTGGCTAGGTAGTCGCCGATCACCTGGGCGATCACGTCCGGTGGTCCAGTGCGGGATCCGGTGACCACGATGCGAAATGTTCACTTCTATCCTTCGGTATGGACATCAGGCCGCACACCACAGCATCGGGCGTATTGCCCGACCAGGACCGCCGGCCGCGGCTGACCTGGCGGATTCTGTTGGCATGGTTGGGATTCTTCGGTTGCGTGCTGATCATCGGCACGATCGTCGAGGCGGCGACCGCGTGGCTGCCCCCGGTGATCTCGCACGTGGCCGCCGGCTTGGGCATCACGGCGAGCGCGCTGGGCCTGGTGTTCCTACTGCGGCGGCACGCTGACCGACGGCCGTGGTCCGGCATCGGCCTCACTCTGGACCGCGCAGCGATCCTGCATTTGCTGTGCGGCGTTGTGCTTGCGACGGTAGCCACGACGGTCGCCGCCGCAGCCACAGTGCAGCTCGGGCTCGCCGACTGGGGTTGGTCGGCCGACGCAACAAAGGAATTGGCCAAACAGGGGCTTGCGACCACCCTCATCATGATCGCCGTGTCCACCCTGTTGGTGCAGGGATTCCCGGAGGAATTGGTGTTCCGGGGCTACATGTTCCGCAACCTTGGCGAGACGTTGCCGCTGTGGGCCACGGCGGCCAGCAGTTCGCTGATCTTCGGGTCGATGCACGTGTTCTCTAACGGCGGGGCCGCCACCTTCGGCGAACACGTGCTCTACGCGGTGGCGGCGACCGGGTTGGGTCTCATGCTCGCGGCCTGCCGGACGCTCAGCGGCACGCTGTGGCTTGGCATCGGCTTCCATGCCGGATATGACGCGTTCAACGGCCGCTTCACGACCGCCCATCAGGGAGCCTTCACCCCCGCATTGTTAATCGTGCTTGGAGTCTTGATCGCCGGATCGGCGCTCACTATTACGATCCGGCAGCGGCGCGCCCCACTGGACTGGTGCGCGATCCCCGGCGATGCTTGATCGTTGTTGTGTGACATTCCGTGAGCTCCCGGGAGCCATGGTGTGCGTCTGGCGGCCGTCACGGCGATGGCCACAGAGAGTTTGTCGATTGGCGGGTCACACGACCGGCCGACGATGACACGCCCAGGAATGCAAGTTTCGGGTCCTGCGGGACGCTAAACAACATGCGTGGTATGGGTACGGACCTCACCATTGGTGTACCAAGACGCGCGATCCGGTTACACCATCACGGCACCGCCGGCTCTCGTTAGTGATCTGGATAGCGCTGTACGGCAGTACGATGGGACCGACGTTTGAGGTGCCAGCGCAGTGAAAGAAGTGAGCTGTGGCACTGGGGTTGACGTAGGCCCTATGACTTACGGGGGAAACTCGCGGCTGACCAGAAGGCCCCCTGGTGATCTCTCACGTGTTCCGCAAGACAGCGGCAACCCTGTTGGACGAAGCCGGGGTGAAACTCGGAAGATCGCCGATCAGTTGGGGCATGCTCACGTGTCCCTTACAGAGGACTTCTACATGGGGCGGGATGGCTCAGCGGCAAGGTCCACCGTCGAGCGCTCCGCCCGTCAGGGTAAGTTCTTCAAAGCGTCTGGCACGCTGTCGGCGACGGTGAAGTACTCCCGCAGTCCAGTGGCTTCCAGCGCCAGGTTAGCGATCTGGGAGTTGTACACCAACCGCAGTGCGCGGTCTTCTTGGGCGGCGAGTTCGTTGGCCTCGAATAGCACGGTTATCCCGACAGATGCCAGGAACTGCACACCATCAAGGTCCACCACCACCATCTGGGCAACGGCCAGCTGTGCGCTCAGGACGGCGGCCAGTTTCGGCGCGGTCAGCGCGTCGATCTCGCCGACTACGGTGACCACGCGAGCGTCGGGACCGCTCTCGGCTACCTGCAACTCCAGAAGGTCAGCGGGGAAGTTGCTGCTCACACTCCGACGATAGGCTAACTCACAAGGAAGGGCCACGCGTCCGGCTGTTCAGTGCTATCTAGTCGGTGTGCGGCAGCCTCGACGCCCAAGCTCGGAGACACCAAGGCGCCATTCGGGGGCGAGCATGCGGAGGCTTTGGCGAACACGGCGGACTTCTAACCCAAGCCGCGAGTGACTTACTTAAGCGCTTAGGCGTGAGCGTGAAGAAGCCCTCTGAGCTGCCCGAAGCAGTCCGATCACGCTGAGTCAAACGAAGTCGTGCCACCCGAAACGTGCGTTACGCTCCGATCATGTCGACGCCTGGTGAACAGAGGAACTATGTCGGACGTCGATGATTCGCAGTTGCGCCGGATAGAGTCAGTGACCGACGCGGCGCTGGCTCACCTTGACATCGAGGACCTGTTGGGTGAGTTGCTTGATCGGGTGCGAGAGCTCCTTGAGGTCGACACCGCCGCCGTGTTGCTGCTTGATTCGTCCGCCCAGCAGCTTGTGGTGACCGCTGCCAGGGGCATCGAAGCCGCGGTCCGTCAGGGTGTGCGTGTCCCGGTGGGAAAGGGTTTTTTCGCCGGTCGCATCGCGGCAGAGAAGCAACCGGTGATCATCGAAAAGGTCGATCACACCAACGTGCTCAATCCGATCCTTCGCGAGCGCGGGCTCTACTCCCTGCTCGGCGTGCCGCTGCTGATCAGCGGGACGGTCACCGGTGTCTTGCACGTCGGTACCCTCACCCCCCGCCGGTTCACCGACAACGACGTCAGACTCCTTCAGATCGTGGCCGACCGGGTCGCGTTCGCTACCCAATCCCGACGCGCCGAGATCGAACGGACTGCGGCGACGGTGCTGCAGCGCAGCCTGCTGCCCGCGCAGCTGCCGGTGATGTCGGGCCTGGAGATGGCCGCCCGCTACGTCCCGGCCGAGCATGGCGGGGTCGGCGGTGACTGGTATGACGTCTTCACCCTTCCCTCGGGTTGGTTGTGCATCGTGATCGGAGATGTGGTCGGGCGCGGCCTTATCGCCGCCGACGTAATGGGCCGGCTGCACAGCGCACTGCGCGCCTACGCACTGCTCGGCGGTGATCCCACCGAGGTCCTAGGCAGACTCGACCAACATGTGCAGCACTTTGACCCCGAGACGATGGCCACGGTGGTCTTGGCGATGTTCGAGCCATCGTTGGAGCGGCTGCACCTGTCCTCGGCAGGCCATCCTCCACCGGTGCTGGCCCTGCCCGATCACCCTGCGGCCCTACTCGACATGCCCAGCGACCCTCCCATAGGGGTGCGCGGTGGGCTGCGACGCCGAGCGACGACCATCACGCTGCCGCCTGGTGCACTGCTGTGCTTCTACACCGATGGCTTGGTGGAGCGCCGAGGCAGCTCGCTGGACGCCGGTTTGGAGCGTCTGTGTGCGTCGGTCATGGCCGACCCGGTCGACTCCGTCTGCGCGAAGGTCATGGCCCAACTCGTGGGCCATGATCCCCCTGGCGATGATGTGGCACTGCTTGCCGTGCGCCGCCAAGACAGCGGCGAAATCGGGCCATTCGACCTCGTAAAGCCAGCGCTGCCCTGGTCGCTAAGAGATATCCGCCTTGAAGTGCGCCGCTGGCTGTCAATGGTCGGCGCCGCCCCGCGCACGGTTGCCGACCTGCTCATCGCGGTCGGTGAAGCATCCACCAACGCCGTCGAGCACGCCTACGGACCTGACGGCGGCACCGTGACGGTGCACATGGAGCTCCAACCGCCCAATGTGCTCGCGACCGTCCGCGATACCGGCCGTTGGCGCCCACCCCACGGTGTGGGCCGAGGACGAGGGATCCTGTTCATGCGCAACTGCAGCGACGATCTACGGATCGATCATGGCCAGAGCGGAACCACCGTCGTGATCCGACGCCACCTCACCGAGCAGGCACCTCGATGACCGCGAGGGTGGAGACCCGCGCCGAGGACGGGGCAATGCACATCGCTGTCAGCGGCGAGATCGATCTCGCCAACGCCGCAGCCGTCGAGGACCAGATCCGGGAGGCGCTTTCCCACTCGCCGGAAACGGTGTCAGTTGACCTAACCGACCTCACCTATATGGACAGCGCCGGAATAAGAATCCTCTTCACCCTCGCGTCTCGGCTCAAGCCGCTGCGGATCATGCAAAAACTATCGTGGCACTCGACTCGCCCACCCGCCGATTCATCGAGCTATCCGGATTCGAATCACTCGCTTCGCTCCAACCCCAAAGCCAATGACCGGTTGCCGGCACACGGATGGCGTGTGCGCGCTGGCCACGGTTGATCGTAAGCTTGGAACCCCGCAAATCATGCCCTGGTCTGGGCCTTGGCCTGCGGCCAGCCGTGGTCACGGCTGACCCTGGTTGACCCCGCCTTGTGGCATGCGCCAAGTCGGTTCCGAGCCGTCGCCCATTCCCTGCCAAGCATGGTGACCGATGGTGGATACGTCCCAGCACCCCGAGGGAGAAGGCCAAGACTAACCAGGTGCGCCACACGGCCGCCCGGCGGTCTCTCGTGAGTCCGCAAAGCGTGGGCACCGCGAACTGCGGCGACGTGCCGGAGTATGCCGGCACGCGCGTACTGGTTGCGCCGCTTCCGCT
>JAODNG010000222.1 GCA_025465385.1 Pseudonocardiales bacterium | reverse complement strand
GCGCGCGGCACGACGGTTGGTTTGTGCAGAACCGCCGCTGTCACTACCAACTCGGCCTTGATATCGACCCTAGACCGGTCCGAGACATGGCTAGCAGCAATTTTCGCCGACCTCGCGCTCGTCGTCTGATTCAAGGCGTCACAGCGGTCAACCCTGCTCACTCACTCCCTTCCGATGCGGATAACGCCCCCTGCTGGCTTGTGCTAGGCGCCTTGCCGAGCTGGATCTGACCTAGTTCTGCGACCGCACTCATACGCTCTGACGGCCTCCCCACACGGCAAGCTACCTAGACTAGATACGGCATGAACGCAAAGCACCGAGGAGAAACCGACACGGACCCGTTCGAGGCTTACCACCCGTTCCGGCAACGCTGCTACCGGCCAGTCGCTCCGTTTAGGACGCTGAACGCTGTACCGGTGCCCACGGCTCGGTCACTCCCCGCTCGACGGCGGGTTTCCACCGTATCCCGCTCGTACCCGGTTCGCTGCTGGTCCCTCCGTCGGGCGGCCCGTTCCGGGCTGGCAATCCAGCACCAGCGCCAGCGGTGCCTATTTTTGGGTCATGGTGGTTTCCGGGTTCGGCGCGGGTGCCGGGCGCGGAGGCGGCGGAGCTGTGCTGGTTGCGTGTCGGGTGTGTCGATGCGGTGGATCCGCGCCCGTCGAGTTCTCGGAGCTGTGAGTCTAGGTAGGTCGCCAGGCGGGTGCGGTACTCGTGTTCGAATGCGCGCAGATCGTCGATCTTCTTCTCCAGGATGGTCTTTTCCTGGCTGATCGAACCGATGATCTCGGTGTGCTGGCGCGTCGCGTCGCGCTGCAGCGATGCGGCCTTCTCCCGGGACTGCCGCTCCAGGGTGTCGGCTCTGGTTCGGGCGTCGGTGAGCAGGGTCTCGGCCCGGGTTCTGGCCTCGGTGACCATGCCGTCGGCCTTCGTCCTGGCTTGGCAGAGCTGCTGCTCGGAGGTGGCTCGTGCCTTGCTCAGCATCGCGTCCGCTTCGGCTTTGGCCTCGCGGGTCAACCGGTCAGCTATCTCCTGGGCCAGGCCCAACACCTTGGCGGCTTGGCCGTGGTGATCACCGCCTGGCGAGGTCTGTTCTGTCCTCGGCGGTGGTATCGGGGTTATCACCGGCCCAGGCGGCTGCGGCGGGCGAAGGGTAGGTCCGGTGTCGACCGGTGCGGCGCGCTGCCACTGCTCGAGCTGCGCAACCCGATTGCGGAGATCGTTGTTCTCCGTATTCAACCGAGCCAGCTCGGCGCCCACGACGTCGAGGAAGGCGTCCACCTCGTCCTCGTGGTAGCCCCGCTTGCCAATCGGCGGTTTGCTGAACGCGACGTTGCGAACATCAGCGGCGGTCACTGGCATCGGATCACCTCACGCACTTCTCGACGGGTGCGGTGGTCTGGTGCATGGGCCTGGTCTCGGCCCTGCGAAGCCCGGCGGCCGCTACGGTCTCGGATCGGCCACTCGTCTCCGACCATCCCACGCGCGCTCCAAGCGGAGCCTCTTGCCGATCCGGTGTTCACCGAGGTGCTCACCCCTTCCCGACACACCCGGCGTTCGTCATGATCGGATCGATACCTATCGCTGCCATCGCAGCGGCGAGGCGGGCGGCTCGGCTCCCGGCCCGGCCTGGTGGTGGAAGCTGAATCGTCATCGGGCGTTGCTCAGCGCGGGGAATGTGCAGGGACGGTGGCGCCGGGTGGGCGGGGGCGTTGGGGTGCTGGGGTGCTGGGTGTATCAGGTCGAGCAACGCCCGCAGTGCCCACTGCGGCGGCCCTTCATGGGCCCACACCACGACCTCCGGGGTGAACACGTCGACCCGACCATGTCGCGGTGCGGGAACCCTGGCCGTGGTGACTCGGTCGAAGCACCAGATGGTGACTAGATCGACGTAATCCTCCCACTGGTAGGCCGCGACCAAGGCAAACGGCGTGGCTCTGGGTCCGCAGCAATACAGGACGAACCCATTGGCGACCACCTCACGCAGCAGCCGCTCCACCTCCGACGGCAAACCTGCCTCATCACCGGAGCGCAGCACTGATAATGAAGAGGGCCTCATAGACCGACCACCATGTGATGCCCTGTCCGCGTAGCGGCAAGCCCATCGCGCCAGCCGAGAATGACGCAGCGGCCCGTGTATGGTCTTAGTCGCTAGTGCGTGGACGCCCACGATGCGACCTCCCTGCTCGGGCTGGCTCATCGGCGCATCACTCTTAGTCACAATTCCAGACCCTGTATGCCGATGCAAGAGCAAATACACCAGGATGCAATCTCGCTGCGGACGTCGCGTACCAATGCAAGAACGTTGACGCGACGGAGTGGGTAGATCGGGCCTGGGATAACGCAATCTAGGCAGGCGCAGTCCTGTCTCGGCGATCGGTCTGATGCGGGGCGGCAAGGCGTGCGCCCGGTCAGCGCATTGCTCGCCGCCCGCTCCGCGTTCAACACGCCCACCGGGTTGATCTGACTGTGTTTCAATTTCAATGGCTGCCGGCGGATCCTCGATAATCCGCCGCCACCACTACGTCCGGCTCCCCAAGGTCACGCGGTCGCGGGCCTTAAGAGATAATCTTTTGCCCATGGCCAAGACTTTCGAGCACCTCGGCTACGGTTGCGCGTGCGCCGTGCAGGTCTCCGGTGAATACCTGCGGCCGTTGTCGGCATAACTCTTCGAAGAGGTCGACCGACTCTCGCCCGGCTGTTAATGCCTGCGGTAGCTCCACGCGCCCGGCGGCTCGTACCCGCGCGAAAACCCACAATCCGCGTGCGCGGTCGGGTTCGAACGCGGCGAGGTGGGCGGCGGCCGGCCGGCGGTGAATGTCCACGGCTTCGTTGGTGACGGTCAGGGCGTCTTGCGACCGG
>JAODNG010000206.1 GCA_025465385.1 Pseudonocardiales bacterium | reverse complement strand
CCCGATTGGGTAGGTACCTACGCCCTGTACCAGCAGACTCAGTTGCAGGTGTTTGTCGGGGCGATCGACGACCTGTTCCTAATTTCCACCGGACTCAGTGCCCTGGGCGCGTTAGTGGCGTTGTTCCTTCGATCTGGACCCGCCCCCGTCCCGCCGGCCGGATTCGGCCGGCCGGCGGCTGCACAGGCCACCAACGGCGAGGTTACGGTCGAGGGCCACCTCATATCACCGGCTACCGCCACCGGAGCGGTCAACGGCAGTCCAGCCTCGCAGACCGATGGGCTGCGGCCTGGGAGGCCACCAATGGGTGGACGATAGCTACCTGCCGTTCGAGGCGGTGCTGGTTCGATCTCGGAAGTAAGCTGCTGCGCTGGACATGCGACGCCACCTGTTTGCGCGTGGCCGCGCGCTTTGGACGCAGAACTCCCTGATCTGATGCCCTTTGGGAGCGTTCTGCATCCAGAATGCGGTCAGGGGCTGCGCTCGAAGATCTAGTGCACTAACTGGGCCCAAGGTCACCGGGTTCGTGGAACGCGCCGGTCGACGGGATCGAGGTCGAAGGGCAGGTGCGGCTCGGCCTGGTACCAGTAGGCCACGGAGGAGAAGTCGTCGCTGCGCTTGTTCGCATGGCCGTGTTCGATGCTGACCCGGATGGACCGTTCGAACGGCACGGGATCTTCGATGTGGAAGCGGTACATGCTGATCTGCCCGCTCCAGTTGTCGCCGCCGGGCAGCGTGATGCCGTGATACGGCGCATGGTAGCTCTGGGTCGGGCACCACGCCGTGTTGAAATAGTCTTCCGTGCCGGTGCCGTGGAGGGTGGGTGGCCACGCCTCGCCGTCGATAAAAATCATGTCGTCGCCTTCGCCGTACCAGTTCCATTCGGTGGTGTCGCGAAGATTGTGGATGTTGAGCACGCACCCGACGTAGTGGCCGTGGCCGGTCGCGTCCAGGATGGTGTAGTTGGCTTTCCCGTCGAGATTCTCTCCAGTGAGCAGGAACTCGGCGTTGCTCTCCGAGGTTTGCTCGGCTCCCGAGCAGGGGTTGCTGCGGCGCCACTGGGCGTGGAATCGTCCGATGCCGTCTTCTAGCTCGTCGAGTTCTTCGTAGTCGATGTAGTAGTAGAAGAACACCTTCTCGTCGGTCAGTTCGCTGGTGATTTCCAGCCGGGCGCCGGAGCCGAAGGGCATGTGGAAAAAGCAGTTGAACCCCTTGCCGTCCTCCGGGCTCATCTGCAGCGGGGCAGAGACGAAGTTGGTGGTGCGACCGTGCCCGACCCCGAAAAAATCACCCAGCGGTACGGCGATGCTGGGGTGTTCTTCGCCGTCCCAGTACGCGCGGAGCACGAGCCTGCGCAGGTAGTCGGGTTCCCGCATCCACGGGTCGCGGAGCATCCGTTCGTTGGCGACGGTCACCCAGATGTGATTGATGCTGCCGGCTGCATCGATGTCCGCGAGGGTGGCGGTCTGCCCCGGCTCGACGGTGAGGCGGTCGTCGTTGCCGCCGGTGCGGTCCCAGCTCGACGATCGGCGCCGGCGGGTGCGGCGCAGCCGCGGCAGGTCTCTCAGGCTTGAACCGTACGAGCCGTAGTTGACGGTCACACCGGGCCGCCGGTACCCGCGGCGGTGGGATTGTTGTTGGCGCCAGAAAGCTTGGTGCTGTTGCGAAACGCCGCTTCCAGCGATTCCAGGCTGCGTTCCTTGGTCTCCGGCACGATCCACCATACGACTGGGAAGAGCACGACGCCGATGACGGCGAAGACGATAAAGGCGCTACCTATACCCGCGAATGCGACGAAGCTGGGGAAGGTCAGTGAGATGACGAAGGCTGCCAGCCAGTTGAAAAAGGTGGCGATGGCCATCGCCGCGCCCCGGACACCGAGTGGGAAGATCTCGGCCAGCATCACCCACAGCACCGGGCCCCAGGTCGCCGAGAAGGTGTTGGTGAACAGCACGAACGCCGCTGCCGCGATGCCGAACAGTGCGGTCGAGTCGGCCGGGAGGGTCAGCACGGCCGCGCCGACGGCGAACAAGCTGGCGGACATGCCCACCAGACCAGCCAGCAGGACTGGTTTGCGGCCTCGCCGATCAACGACCTTGGATCGCACGACCAGCGCGATGGTCCCGATGTTCACCAGTCCGTTGAGGAAACCGAATAGCAATGCAGTGGTCTTGGACACCCCGAAACCAGTGAGAATCGTCGGTGCGTAGTACACGATGGCATTGATTCCCGTGATCTGCTGGAAAATGGCCAGCAAGGCTCCCAGCAGCAGCAGCCGGCGAACCCAGGGCGCGAACAGCAGGAGGCGGCGTACCCCCTGCGGGGTGAGATCGGGTGTGTCGCGCTCCTGCCGTTCGACAGCGGTGATCTCGGCGAGCTCACGCTCAGCCTCCGCAGCGTCACGGCGTAACCCGACCAGGACCGCGCGGGCATCCTCGGTATGTCCCCGTCGGACAAGCGACCGGGGGGTGTCGGGCATGGCGAGCATGCCGACCATCAGCACCACCGCGGGAAATACCCCGATCAGCAACATCCATCGCCACGAACCGGTGAAGGCCAGCGCGTAGCCGAGGGCCGCGGCTAACGCAGTCCCCACAATGATCATGTACTGGTTCAGCGAGGTCACCGCGCCGCGGTCCCGGGCAGGAGCCATCTCGGCCAGGTAGAGCGGCACGATCACCGACGCGATACCGATTCCCAACCCCAGGATGAAGCGGAAGCCCACCAGCATGGCGACGGTTGCAGCGGCGCCGGCACCGAGGGCGCCGACGGTGAACACCACCCCAGCCGCGAGCAGGATCCGCTGCCGGCCTTGCCGATCGGCCGCCGGGCCGCTGCCCAGCGCCCCCAGCATCGCCCCGAACACCGTGGCGCTGACCACCGCACCTTGCTGCCACGGAGTCAGCGGCAGGTCGCGGGGGATGAACAGCAGCGCCGCCCCGATGATGCCGTTGTCGTAACCGAACAGCACCGCTGCCAACGCACCCAGGGCATACACCTGTCGCGTGGTTACCCGGGTCCCGAACATGGACGCGACCATCAGCTACCTCCGATGCGTTGTTCTCGGGCTAGCGCGTGAGCGATCTTTCTGGTGTCCGGGTAGAGCTCCCGGTAAAGCACGTAAAAGCGTTCGTAGGCCGCGGCGGACCCCGGCTGCGGCTCGATCGTGGTCGAGATGGGATTCCAGTCCGGTGACTGTTCGATTTTGACGGCGCCGATTCCGATGGCGGCTAGCAGCGCATCGCCCAGGCAGGCGCCGATCGTCTGGCGGGGCAACTGCTGCGGGGCGCCCAGGACGTCGGAGACAATCTGCGTCCACAGGCCGCCTTTCGTGCCGCCGCCCACCGCGACCAGGCGACGGTCCTGACCACCGGCCGCGCGCATCGCTTCCAGGTTGTGCCGCACTCCGTAGGCGGTGGCCTCCAATGCGGCCCGGTAGATGTCCCCCCGGGTGTGGCGCAGAGTCAACCCGGCGAGCACACCGCGAGCGTCCGGGTCGAAGAGCGGCGTCCGCTCGCCGGCGAAGTAGGGCAACATCAGTAAGCCGTGGGATCCGGGCGGCGCCTGCTGGGCTTCCGAGACGAGCGGCTCGAACGACGATGCCCCGGTCAGCTTGCGGATCCATTCGGTAACCGCGCCCGAGGTCGCCATCCCGGCTGCGAAGTTGTGGGTGCCGGGAAACGTGCCCACGGTGCCCCACAGATCGGGGCTGCGGCGCGGACGGTCGAGCACCTCGACGAGGAACATGGTGGTCCCGTACATCAACATGACATCACCGGGTGTCGTGACGCCGACGCTGGTTGCCTCCGCCCAGGCATCGATCGTGCCCACCACCACGGGCGTACCCGCCGGAATGCCGATTTGCTCAGCGACGGTGCGCTGGACCTCACCGACCACCTCGGAGGGCCAGCACAGTTGCGGCAGCTCGAGCCCCGGGGCGATGAGCTCAGTCCACTCGCGGATCCAGCGGTGCTCGACCGGGTCGTACATCGGGGTGCACTGGCTCGCCGCGTGGTGGTCGAGGACGTAGCTGCCGGTCAGCCGCCGCACGACGAAGCTGTGCGCCATCAGGAAGCGTCGCGTCGCGGCCCAGGTTTCGGGTTCGTTCGCGCGCAACCACACCAGTTTGGGCCCGACCGCTTGGGAGGTGAGCACCGACCCGCAGCGCTCCAAGATGGTCTGCTTGCCCAGGGCCTCGGTCAGCTCCTCGATCTCGACGGTGGCGCGGGTGTCCACGCCGTACAGGATCGCTGGCCGAAGAGGCTGATCGTCGGCATCCACCGGGAGCAGGCACGGACCGATGCCACTGACACCGACCGCGGCGACCGGCTCACGCGCTCGCGCCGTCAGCTCCTGGCTGATCGCCAGGAAATCCGCCCACCACACCGCCTGCGCGTCATGCTCCACCCAGCCCGGGTGGGGCATGGACACCTCATGAGCCCGGGTCGCGGTCGCTACGACGCTGCCGTCCGCGCGCACCAGCACGCCCTTGGAGCTGGCGGTGCCGATATCGACACCGAGCAGCACACTCACTGCGTCCTCACTGGGCCCCGCCCAGCCCGGCCCACTCGATGTCGAGCATCCGGCACACCGCCCGCAGCTCGGCAACATGCTCGCCGGGCACCGCATGGATGTGGTTAGCGCCGAAGCTGGACAAGAACTCGCCGGCGTCGACCTCCAGCCGGGTGAACGCGTGCGGCCACTGAGGCGTCGACTGCCGAGCCAGCGCCTCGTTGGTCGCGTCGTCGTAGGACTCGAACGCGCCACGGGCCACGTGCATCCGATACCTGCCCTCGATCCGGGTCAGTCGGGCGAAGGTTGCGGCGCCGGGCGCGGCGAAGAACGACACCGAGGCCCCGCCGGCCGGGAAGTAGAAGATCTCCGGATAGAAGTGCACCGAGCGCAGGTTCTCCGCCGGGTCGTCGCTGCGCGCGGCGAACCAGGTGGCGTGCTGCCCGGAGTTGCACAGGTCCCAGATGTCGCGGTCGGCATGGTAGTGCCGCACGTCGGCGAACAGCACCGGCGTGCCGGCGAGGCCCTTGAGCAGCTGCATCGTCAGTGCACCGTCCATATCGGACTCGGTGGCGCACACGTGGGTCTGCTTGGGGCCCTCCCAGTCGTAGGGGTCGTTGAGGAACGCTTCGGTGACGTCCATCGTGGCGAAGTGGGTGGTCAGTTCCGGCTGACCCTTGATCCCGGAGAAGTCGAGGTTCCACTCGTCGATCAGTTCCCGGACGGCATGGTAGGAGCGAATCTGACGTTCGAGCAGCTCAGGCGTCAGCTGCTGACCGTCATAGTGGATCTTCGCTACGTGGCGCTCCAGCCATTCCCGACCCGCGGTCACCCGCGACTGTTCGACGGCCGCCGAGCGGCGCACGATCTCCCACTGGTCGATCTCCTCGACGTCCACTCCGAAGGTGCTCATCCACTGATCGGTGTCCGCGACCGCGGTGTACATCCCCATCGGACGGCCGCCGAAGCGACCGAACGTGCTGCCGGAGAGCATGGACACTGCCGCCGCGGCTCGAACGGTCTCCAGGACCCGGTCCCGCACGGCTGAATCAGCCACGTCGCCCCACACCCGGGTGTGTTGCCGACCGACCTGATCCAATCCCCCACCCGCGGCCAGCATGCCGACCATTCCCGGGTATTGCGGGTCGATGTTGGAGAACAGCAGTAGCGGACCTGGGGTGGCCGCGGCGGCCAGCATGGAGAAGTGCGGAAATGCCCATACTGCGTAGTTGAAGATGGTGAGGTCCGGCCGGGCGTCAGCGACCCGGCGCGCCTCGGCGCTAGCCATCGTGTTGGTCCAGATCGGCTCCGCCGCGCGGATCACCTCGTGCCCGGCCGCTTCGAGCGCCTGGGCGATGCGACTCTCGACGTCCAGGGAGAACGTCTTGATGTCGGCGTGAACAAAGTCGCGTCCGTCGGAGAAGGTCAACAGCCCGACGCGTGCCATATCTGCTCCTGCCTGCCAGGACGATCAGTGTCATCGACACCCGCGACGATCACACCCCGGTCGTGGTGGCTCACGCGGGCGGGTTTCGTATCTGGCCGGAACCCTGTTTGAGAAGCCCTGTGTGACGAAGGTATCACCCAGCGGAAGCATTACCAGGGCCATCGGAGCCCTGCAGGGCCGAGATTTACCGGGTCTGCCAGCGTCGACGGGCCACGTTGTTCGGTCCAACCAGGGCGTCGCGATGAACGTGGTGGTCCTGCACGTCCGCACCGTCACCAGCACTGGACCGCGGTGTCCTGAACTTTTGCGCCCAACGTCACTGATCCATCAATTTCGAACCGATAAGGGTATCTCTTCCGTGCTCCTCCGACTGGAGCGACACGCGGATGACAACCGGTGGTTCGTCGGGAAATGTGTGCAGCGGGATAGTGCCGTGGTGCTCAGACTCTCATCAAGAACTGGCACATCACCCGGCCTGTTGGGTCGTTGCTCAGTCGGGACGACACGGCGGGAGTGTGGGTGTGGCAGGGGTAAGCGGGTCGAATGATCGGCGGCAGGGTCCGCCAAAGCGATTGATGCGATGGGCGTTGGCTGTGATCGTGGTGCTCACTCCGTGCATCACGGTTTTATTCACCCCGGCAGCGCACGGCCAGGTGCCGGCGCAGCCAGTGCAATGGGGACCACCGGTCTTGCCGGTCGTGTCGGCCCAAGTCGTTACCCAACCGGACGACGGAGCCACCGGGGTCAACCCGATCGCACCGGTGCGAGTTTCGGTCAGTCACGGCGTGCTCAACGCGGTGTCGCTGACCAATCCGGAAGGCAAAGCGGTGGCTGGTCACTTCTCATCGGACAAGTTGAGTTGGACGACCACTGAGCCGCTGGGCTACGCCAGAACTTACACCTGGTCGGGCAGCGCCACAGGAATTGACCATCTCCGCCGCGCGATCACCGGCTCGTTCAAGACGGTGATTCCCGAACGCCTCGTCAGCGGGCGACTCAACGTCGCCGATGACGCTACTTACGGCATCGCCATGCCGATCGCGCTGACCTTCAGCTCCAAGGTCATCGACAAGGCCGCTGTGCAAAAGGCCTTGTCGGTGCACACCTCGGTGCCGACCGAAGGTTCCTGGGCATGGCTGGATGACACCACGGCGCACTGGCGGCCCAGGACCTACTTCGCCCCCGGCACCAGGGTGACCGTGACCGCGAAGCTCTACGGGACAGCCATGGGTGACGGTTCCTTCGGTCGAGAGGACGTCACCTCCAGTTTCACCATCGGTCGGTCCTACCTGCTGCGAGGCGACACTCGCAGCCACCGGTTGGCTGTCTATGCCAACGGCATGCAGATTGCCGACTATCCGGCCAGTTACGGATTGGACTCCGACCCCGGCCGGGGGACGCACAGTGGGACGCACGTGGTGATGAGCAAATTTCCGGTGTATTACATGAGCAACCCGAAGTATCACTACAAGAATGTCGAAGCGCGGTGGGCGGTGCGGATGTCCGACAATGGTGAGTTCATCCACTCGGCACCGTGGTCGGTGGCTCAGCAGGGCAAGACCAACGTCTCTCACGGTTGCATCAACCTGTCGCCAGCAAACGCGCAGGCAGTGTTTCGTTCGGTCCTGCCCGGAGACCCTGTGGAAATTACCGGTTCCTCCCGGCAATTAGGACCCAACGACGGCGACTATTACGACTGGACCATTCCCTGGGAGTCCTGGACAGCCATGTCGGCTGTCCCGAACTAAAACGGAGAAGAGGGTAGCGCCGAGGCTGATTCGCATCCGTCGGAGCCGACCACGACATCGCGTCAGGGTGCGTCACTGGGCGATCTGACCAAAGACGTTAGTACGTCCGGAGTGCCGCAGGAGAGCGGTGGCATGGGCAGCCCTCTGTACGACGACGAGGATCGCAAGGCGAGTAACCCACCAAAGCCTTGATCAGCACAGCCAGGGGCTAACGCGGCAACGACCGCTGGAGAGTTCGCAACACCCGTAATGATGACGCCTGATCGTGGGTGCTGCGGCATGACGGCAGCGGAACGCGCCGGTTCCGGGCAGCGCGGGTTACGCGTGTGCCTGTAGTGGGGATCACGGACAGCAACGCCCTAACCCTTGTGTGTTCCACGATCGAACGAGTACCGTGCGTTGCCGTGGGGACTGCCGATGATCATTTACGAGTCCGTTTTGAGCGCGGTGTCCGATGGCTCTTGGAGCAGTACCGCAGCGAGAGTACCCGGGCGCTGGTGAACAAGGCGCGATTGGCGGCCGCGCAACTGTTGGCGCCGCCGGACATCGCGCCGGGAGTGGTACCTCCGCGTGAGGCCGGTCCACCGGTAGACCGGGAAGCCGAAAGGCACGACGTGCTGGCGGGGTTGTGTGGCGGCGTCGCGTTGCGCGATCTCAACCTCGTGGACTCCCTCCTTGCCCAGCTGGAGGCCATGGAGGCGAACGAGGGTGATCCGGAGGCGCTGGCACAGCTGTACCAGCTAGACCACGTCGCTGCGCGACTGCGCCGCAATGCCGAGAATTTGCGGGTTCTCGCTGGGCACGACGCGGGCAGCGCGGCGAATGTCGCGTCACCTCTCGTCGACGTGATCCGGGCGGCGATGTCGTCCATCGAACAGTATTCAAGGATCGAGATCGGGCGCGTGGCGTCACAGGCTGTGGTCGATTTCGCGGTCGACGACCTCAGCCGGGTGCTGGCGGAGCTGCTGGACAACGCGACCTCGCACTCGCCGCCGACGTCCAAGGTCTCGGTAGACGCGCACCCTGCTGAGCAGGGTGGCGTGCTGCTGCGCATCGAGGACGCTGGAATTGGCCTTCCAGCGGCTCGACTGGAGGCGCTCAACAACCGGCTCTCTGCCGTTCCGAAGCTGGACAGCGGGTCGATCGAGCATATGGGCCTTGCCGTTGTTCGCCGGTTGGCAGGCAAGCATGGTATCCGTGTCAGATTGGAGAAGCGGGCTGTTCACGGAACTACGGCTACTGTGCTGTTGCCCGCGAACTTGGTGTGTGAAGCCCCCGCCACACCCTGGTTCGCAGGCGTGCCGACCACGACCATTCCCCGCCCCCGCACGGCTCCGGCCCGGGTCTCGGCGAGCCTGCCTCCCTCATCTCGGATGTACCGCGAATCAACCGAGCATTCAAACACACGGCCAACCCCGCGGACGACACGGAATGGCTTGCCGCGGCGGGTGCCGCAGAGTATGCGCGAATTCGCTGGCTTTGCCTCGGCCGGGCCTAGCCGCCCGGAGGACGCCAACTTCGACCCCGGCGAAGGACGTGCGCAGTTGATGACTGATCTCGGCGACTTCGCTGAGGGTGAGCAAGCTGCGCGCCGAGGCGCACGGAGCGCGGAAGGCGACCGGGCAGAGGAATCCCAGGAATGACCGCCGACAATGCCATCGAGAGTCCAGTGGACTTTCGCTGGCTGATTAATGGGTTCGTGGAGCGCGTGCACGGCGTCACCCATGCCCTGATCTTATCCTCCGACGGATTACCGCTGACCGCTTCTGAATCGGTCAGCACCGATGGCGCCGAACAGCTCGCGGCGATCGCCAGCGGCCTGCTGGGTCTTGCTCGCAGCAGCGCCGCGCTGTTCGGTAAAGGCGGTTGCGAGTTGATCATGATTCGGTTGTCACACGGGTACTTCTTCTTCATGGGAATCGGTGACAGTGCAGGCCTGGCTGTGCTGACATCTGCGGGTTGCGACATGAAAGTCGTCGCGTACGAGATGACGCAGTTCGTGGACAAGGCCGGGCATGCATTGACCCCAAAGGTCCGAGCCGATCTGCGGCACGTGATCACCGCTCGGCGAGCCGACTAACCACCGAGGAGGGGTACGGTGGATAACATTTTGATGCGCAGCAACCGAATCCGACTTTATGCGCTCACCGGGGGACGTACAAGACCACGGCATCACCTCTTGGTAGAGACACTGATCTCGGTTCCGCACTACGATCCGCAGCTCAGCGCGTCGCTGCTGCCGGAGTCGCAGGCGCTTTACGAACTCGCCCGGAAGACGATCTCCATGGCGGAGCTCTCCGCTCATCTGACCATCCCGCTGGCGGTGGTCCGCGTCTTGATCAGTGACCTGGCGGCGCGGGACGTGGTTTTCATTCACCCTACCGGCTTCGTATATCAGTACGACCAGATCATTCTGGAGAGGATTCTCGATGGACTCAAGAAACTACCCGTATGACGCCTCTTCGTTGACCATCTCAGCGAAGATCGTCATCGCTGGTGGTTTCGGAGTGGGCAAGACCACTTTCGTGCGTTCAGTATCCGAGGTCGAGCCGATCAACACTGACGCGTGGATGACAGTGGCTGGTGAAGGTGTCGATTCGCTCCCGGACAGCGCAAAGACCACCACCACGGTGGCAATGGACTTTGGCCGTATCACGCTGCATCCGGATCTCGTGTTGTACCTGTTTGGCACACCGGGTCAGCCCCGGTTCTGGTTTCTCTGGGACGACCTGTGTCGCGGCGCGCTGGGTGCAGTCGTCCTGGTGGACACCCGACGGATCGAGGAGTCTTTCGCCGCCATAAACTACTTCGAGAACGATTCTGACATTCCGTTCATCGTCGCCGTCAACATGTTCGATGGCGAGCTCTCCTACGAGCTGGACGAGGTGCGTGAAGCACTGACGCTCGCCCCAGACGTGCTGCTGACGACCTGTGACGCTCGGGAGCCGGCATCGACCTCGAAGGCGCTGCAAGATTTGGTGACCTACACCATGAAGAACCTCACCGTTTCCTACGGCACGGCACCAACGTGATCTGACGGCATTGGGCACGAAGATAGTCGGGGGGTGATGGGGGACGCAGCGTGGACGGCACACCTATCTTCGACGAGCTTCGGGAGCTCTTTGATAGGTCACATGGCCGGTTCGGCAGGCCGGCAAGACCGCGGACGGAGGCCGAGAATGCAGGTAGAGCACCCGCGAAGATCGTCGTTACAGGTGGCCGCGGGGTGGGCAAAACCACCTTCGTGGGTTCGGTCTCCGAGACTGAGCCCATCACCGTCGAAACGACCACGGACGTCGGTCGGATCAGCCTGCATCAGGATGTCGTGTTGTATCTGTTCGGTACGTCGGATCCGTCGCAGGCAGGGTTTGCCGGCACGCTCGGTGCAGTAGTGCTGGTGGATCCCCGGCGCGTCGAGGACGCCTTCGCGACGATCAACTACTTCGAGAACAGTTCCGAAGTGCCGTTCATCGTGGCCATCAACAAGTTCGACGGTGAACTCCACCACGAACTCGACGAGCTGCGGGAAGCGCTGGCGTTAGGTCCGGGTGTGCCGCTGACGACTTGCGATGCCCGCGACTCGGAGTCGGCCGTGTACACGCTGCAGAAACTGGTGGCACACACCATGAACGTCGGTGGTTCTGATCACGGCTCGCCGCCGGAGGTTCCGGGTTGAGTATGTCTCGCCTGTCAGGTGGCACCGGCCGCGGGTCGCGGGCCGGCGGAGGCATAGGCCTTTTTTCGCCTGGGTGTTTGGACAGGAGGCAGCCGGGGCACACGTGGACATCGAGGCGAAAGAGCGCAGAAGGGATACAACGAACACGGCGGGGCGCATCGAGCAATGATCATCTGCCCGGCCCTACCCCGCAACGCCGAGAAGCCGCGGACTCCCGCCGGGCATGAGGCCGGTTGCGGAGGCAGCGTGGAGGAAGGTTGAAATGATGCGGAAAGTCTTGATTATTGGTGCCGGCCAGGCGGGTTTGCAGCTGGCCCTGAGCCTTCGTAGCCATGACTACGACGTCACTGTGATGTCGGCCCGTACTCCTGAGGAAATCCGCAGCGGGCGCGTCATGTCGACACAATGCATGTTCGGCCCAGCGCTGCAGTACGAACGTGACTATGGCCTTAACCTGTGGGAACGGCAAACGCCGAAAATCGAGGGACTCGGTGTTTCCATCGCTGGTCCGAATCACGAGCGGGTCCTGGACTGGATGGGAAGGCTCGACGATTACGCGCAGTCCGTGGATCAGCGGGTGAAGATGGCTGGATGGCTGGAACTGTTCGAGGATCGGGGCGGTAAAGTCGTCTACCACGGCGTCACGACATCTGATGTCGATTCGTTGACCAGCTTCTACGACCTGGTGATCATTGCCGCCGGCAAGGGCGAACTCGTTCAGTTGTTCGACCGGGACCCGAGCCGTTCTCCCTACGTGAGCACACAACGCATACTGTCCGTGGTCTATGTACACGGTATGACGCCGCGACCTGAGCACCCCACCACGCATGCGGTGCGGTTCAACATCGTTCCCGGGGTGGGCGAGCTGTTCATCATGCCGTGCTTCACCGTCAGCGGTCCCTGCGACATTCTGTTCTTCGAGGGCATCCCCGATGGTCCGCTGGACTGCTGGGAAGATCGTCCGGGTCCGGCCGAGCACCTCCGCCGCACGCTCGATCTCATGCTCCAGTACGTGCCGTGGGAGTACGAGCGGTGTGCCAGCGTCGAATTGACCGACGGCCGGGCGACGCTGATCGGCGGTTACCCCCCGGTGGTACGGCAACCAGTAGGTGAACTGCCTTCTGGCGGACGAGTACTGGGTATGGCCGACGTGGTGGTCGCCAACGACCCGATCACCGGGCAGGGCTCTAACAGCGCGAGCAAATGCGCAGCGTCATACCTGGCCAGCATCCTCGAGCGCGGCAACCAGCCCTTCGACCGGGCATGGATGCAGGCAGCCTTCGACCGGTACTGGTCCGACGCCCAGCACACGACCCAGTGGACGAACGCTCTCCTGGTGCCGCCCCCCGAGCACGTGATAAACATCCTCGGGGCCGCTGGTACTTACCCGGAAATCGCCCGTCGGTTCGTCAACGGCTTTGCGGACCCATCCGATTACCAGCACTGGTTCCTCGACCCGGATAAGGCGCAGATGTATCTCGCTTCGGTAACCTCAGGTCCGAGCAGCGCTTGACGCACTCTGTACATTCGTCCCTCTTCGGTGAAACGAAGAAGGTCAACAGCCGGTCACCTTGCCTGACTACGTCTCCCAAGTCAGGTTGAACCCGGACAGGGAACGGTATCGCTCGAGGAGCTCCTCGTCGCTCAACTCGGAATGAGGTGTGCGAATCCCCTTGTGCTCGGGACCGTAGACCTCTGCTGCGACCTCCATCTCCTGCTCAAGGGCCCACCCCGTGGAGCTCTGCCGCAACTCGTCGAGTGAGTCGTCGTCCATGACACCTCCTGAAGCGAGGACAGCCGACACCTATGGTTCCACGCCGGGGTCGGTCGCGCTGCCCGCCGAACGCAGGGCTGCGACCACGCGGTGGACCCGAGGATCACGCTGCAACTGTTCCAGGGTCACCGGCAGCGGCAGCCGCCAGTTGGGGTACTCATCGACTGTGCCCGGCAGGTTGGGTTGGCGTGTCTCGCCCACCACGTCGTAGGGCGAGACCAGTAGCAGCTGGCAGGGCGTGCGGCCGAGCAACGCGTGCATCGCCACCACGATCTCTTCCTCATCCTCGTCATCAGTGTGAAGCAGGCACTCGGAGCGCAACAAATCGACGAGTTCCGCGCGGTCGGTCCGCGCTTGCTTCCATTCCGCGGTCTCGTCCTTGAGCAGCCCGAGCGCCGCGCGCGCCCGGACATGCTCACCGCGCAGGAAACCGACCGCCGTGGGCAGGTCGTGGGTGGAGATGCTCGCCGCGGCGCACTTCGGCCAGCGCTGTGGGGCCAACAGCGGCGTCTCGGACGCGTCTTCATCGCGGGAGAACCACAGCACCGCGCAGCCCAGCATCCGTTGGTCCGCCAGCGTCTCGGTGACCTCCGGCTCCACCGTTCCGAGGTCCTCGCCGATCACCACCGCGCCGGCCCGATGCGCTTCCAACGCCAGCGCCGCGAGCATCGCCTCAGCGTCGTAGTTCACATAGGTGCCTTGGTCCGGGGAGGCCCCCGGCGGCACCCACCACAGCCGCCACAGTCCGGCGACGTGGTCGATGCGCAGCCCATCAGCGTGCGCGAGGACTGCGCGCAACATGTCCCGGTACGCGGCGTACCCGGTGGCAGCCAGCCGGTCCGGGCGCCATGGCGGCAAACCCCAGTCCTGGCCCTGCTGGTTGAACGTATCCGGTGGGGCGCCGACCGTCGTTCCGATGGCGAGCACGTCCTGCAGCGCCCACGCGTCGGCGCCCTCGGGGTCCACGCCGACGGCGAGGTCGTGCACCACCCCGATCGCCATCCCACGGGCGGCGTCCTTGACGGCGGCCAACTGCGCGTCACATTGCTGCTGCACCCAGGCGTGAAACGCAACCCGCTGCGGGTCCGCGCTTGCGGTCGCCGGGCGCCGCAGTTCGCTGGGCCAGCGCGACCAGCGCGGGCCGTGACGTTCCGCGAGCGCGCAGAACGTCGCGAAGTCGTGCAGCTGGTCTGACATCACCGGGCGTGGGGCACCCTCGGCCTGCCAGAGCAGCTCCAACGCGGTGCTCTTGGCCCGCCACACGGCGTCGTGGTCGATCCGCTCGCCTTGCGAGTCGACGCGCAGGGCGTCCACCTTGGCGCATAATGTCGGATCACCGCGGCGGTAGCCGCTGATGTCCGCGATCCGCAGGTAGAGCGGGTTGACGAAGCGGCGACTCGATGGGCTGTAGGGCGACGGTTGCACCGGAACCGTGGGGGTTACGGCATGTAGCGGATTGACCAGTACCGCACCGCTACCGTGCGTACTGGCCGTCCAGCCGATGAACTCACGCAGGTCCGCCAGGTCCCCGATGCCCCATGATCCGGCCGAGCGCAGCGCGTAGAGCTGCAGCAT